>NZ_JBIVHB010000012.1:67246-194263 GCF_044748965.1 Cupriavidus sp. NPDC089707 | reverse complement strand
CCCTCGCGGGTCTCGCTCTTTCGAGCGGTCGCTCACTCTCAGAAAACTGACTGACCAGATCCGAAGACCCAGTCACGTTTTGCTGTGCGAGCACTTTATAACTTGTAAGCTAAAAGACCGAAGTCTTTCGCATCCGTTAATCAAGCGCCCACACTTATCGGTGTTTGTTTGTTAAAGAACTTTCGCGATTCGCTTTGCTTGTCGCGTCGCTGCTTTGTCAGCAGCGGAGAAACGAGATATTAAAGATTTTTCTACGATTTGGCAACTGCTTTCGAGAAATTTCTTTTTTCAACCGGCGCTGCCAGCCGAAGTAAATCTCAACAACCCAATTCCTCCTGCCCGGCGTGCAATGCTGCTTGCGCTGCAGGAAGGGGGGCGAATATTAGGGCCCCGGAAACAAAGTGGCAAGTCTTTTTCAAAAACTACTGGAAGTGCCTCTTTTGCCACTTGTCGAGTCATGCGCATGAACCGCCTGGCGGGGCCCCTTAGAAACGCGCCTTTTCGTGACTACGATGTCAATAAGGCAACCTACCGGTGCTTGCCGTGAAACCGTCACCCGCCCTCCTTCTGCTCGCCGCCACCCTGGCCGTGGCGCCGCTATGGCGCAGCGCCAGCGCCCAGGACGCAAGCAGCGCCGAGCGCGCCGACATGGTGAAGGAGATCGCCACCATCGCGGCCGAAGCCGGCGCAACCAGCGGCAGGCACACGCTGGATCCTCGCGTCATGGCGGTGATGGGCCAGGTACCGCGGCACGAGTTCGTCCCCGATGCGCAGAAGCCATACGCCTATCACAACCGCCCGCTGCCCATCGGCCTTGGCCAGACCATCTCGCAGCCCTATATCGTCGGCCTGATGACTGACCTGCTGATGACAAAACCCGGCGATACCGTGCTGGAGATCGGCACCGGCTCGGGGTACCAGGCGGCTGTGCTGGCCGGACTGGTCAAGGCGGTCTACACCATCGAGATCATCGAGCCATTGGGACGGCAGGCCTGCGACCGGCTGAAGCGACTGGCCTATCGGCAAGTGGCATGCAAAGTCGGCGATGGCTACTACGGCTGGGAGGAACACGCGCCGTATGACGCCATCGTCGTCACCGCCGCGGCCAGCCATGTGCCGCCTCCATTGATCCGCCAGCTCAAGCCGGGCGGCCGCATGGTGATCCCGGTGGGCGCGCAGTTCATGACGCAATACCTGCTGCTGGTCGAGAAGGCCGCCGACGGCGCCGTGTCCACCCGGCAGATCCTGCCGGTCAGGTTCGTGCCGCTGGTACGCAGGCCATAGCGCGGCGCCGGCACCATGCCACGACCGCCGCTGCTTGCCCTGGCACTGTTGTCCGCCGCCGCGCTGGGCTATGAAATCCTGCTGATGCGGCTGCTTTCCATCATCCTGTGGCACCACTTCGCCTACATGATGATCAGCGTCGCCCTGCTGGGCTATGGCGCGGCCGGCGCGCTGGTCGCCCTCGCGCGGCCGGCGCTGCTGCGCCATTTCATGCCGGCATTCGTTGCGGGCGCCCTGCTCTTCGGCGCCACTGCGATGGCCTGTTTCGCGATTGCCCAGCAGGTCGCCTTCAATCCGCTGGAAATCCTGTGGGAACCATCGCAGCCGCTGCGCCTGCTGCTGCTCTACCTGCTGCTGTTCGTGCCATTCTTCTGCGCGGCGACCAGTGTTTGCCTCGTGTTTTCACGCTTCAACACGCAGGTCCATCGCGTCTACAGCTTCGACATCCTGGGTGCCGGGCTGGGTTGCCTCGGGATCATCGTGGCGCTGTTCGTCTTGAGCCCGGTCGGGGCGCTGCGGCTGGTCAGCGCGGCAGGCATGGCGGCGGCCGCGCTGGCATGCGTGGAATGCCGCTGGCATCGCCGATGGTTGCCGGGGCTGATGCTGGCGGGGGCGATGGTGCCGGCTGCCGTGCCCGGAGCATGGATCGCGCTGCGGCCATCCGAGTACAAGGAACTGAGCCAGGTGCTGCGCGTGGGGGATGCACGGGTGGTGGCGCAACGCTCCAGTCCGCTCGGACTGGTCACGGTGGTGGAAAGCCCGTCGATCCCGCTGCGTCACGCGCCCGGGCTGAGCCTGAATGCCAGCACGGAGCCGCCGCCGCAACTGGCCGTGCTGACGGATGGCGACGGGCTCAGCGCGCTCAACCACTATGACGGCCGGCGCGAGCCGCTGGCCTACCTTGGCGACCTCACCTCTGCCCTGCCGTTCCACCTGCTGCGAAACCCTGAGGTGCTGGTGCTGGGCAGCGGCGCCGGGGCGGACGTCCTGCAGGCGATCTGGCATCATGCCAGCGCCGTCGATGCCGTGGAGCTGAATCCGCAGGTGATCGAGCTGGTCCAGGGCCGCCTCGCCGCGTTCTCCGGCAAGCCCTACAGCGCGCCTGGCGTACGTGTCTTTGCCGGCGAGGCGCGCGGCTTCCTGGCGGCCAGCAAGGACCGCTACGACCTGATCCAGGTGGCCTTGCTCGATTCCTTCAGCACGTCTTCGGCGGGGCTGTATGCGCTGTCGGAGAGCTATCTCTATACCGTGGAAGCCTTCCAGGGCTATCTGCGCCATTTGCGCCCCGGTGGCATGCTGGCCATCACGCGCTGGGTCACGCTGCCGCCGCGCGATATCCCCAGGCTGTTCGCCACCGCCGTGGCCGCCATGGAGAAGATGGACGTGCCGGCGCCCGCGCTGCGGCTGGTTTTGATCCGCGGCTGGAAGACGGCAACGCTGCTGGTGAAAAACGGCGAGTTCGACGCGGCGGAGCTTGCCGCGCTGCAGGCCTTCTGCCGCGCCCGTTCGTTCGACGTTGAGTACTATCCCGGCATCCAGGCAGGCCAGGCCAATCGCTTCAACGTGCTCGACAGGCCTTACTTCTTCGACACTGCGCAGGCTTTGCTCGGGCCTGACCGTGCGCGCTTCCTGTCGGAATACAAGTTCGACGTGCGGCCCGCCACCGACGACAAGCCCTATTTCTTCCATTTCTTCAAATGGCGCACACTGCCTGAATTGCTGGCGCTGAAATCGCAAGGCGGCCTGCCGCTGCTGGAATGGGGCTATCCGGTGCTGGTGGCCACGCTGCTGCAGGCCACCGCGGCGGCGTTGCTGCTGATCGTGGTCCCGCTGCGCGTCCTGCGGCGGCGTACCCGCATGCATCCGGTGGCCGATATGGCAACCGGCGACGGGCCGCGCCCGCGTGCATGGCGCGTCGGCTTCTATTTCCTGGCGGTCGGCGTCGGCTTCATGTTCGTCGAGATCGCCTTCATCCAGAAATTCATCCTGTTCCTGAGCCATCCGCTGTACGCGGTCGCGGTGGTGCTGTGTGCCTTCCTTTGCTTTGCCGGCCTCGGCAGCCGGTACTCGCAGCGCCTGCGCTCGCGCGACGGGCGCCAGGCGACTTTGGCGGTCGCCGGCATCTGGGCGATATCGCTGCTCTACCTCGCGGCGCTGCCGGCCGTCTTCCGGCTGCTGATCGCGTTGCCCGATCCGGCCCGGATTGCCGTCGCGGTGCTGTTGATCGCGCCGCTGGCGTTCCTGATGGGCATGCCCTTTCCGCTGGGCCTGGACCGGGTCGCGGCTCGCGACGAAACGCTGGTGCCCTGGGCCTGGGGCATCAACGCCTGCGCCTCGGTGGTGGCGGCGGTGCTGGCCACGCTGGTCGCGATCCATGCCGGCTTCACCGCGGTGATACTGGTGGCGCTGCTGCTGTACGCGGCTGCGGCACTGGCCTGCCCATGACGGCACTCGCCCTCGCCTCACGGCTCCTGCATCGTCACCCCGTAGCCGGCAAAGATGCGCGCCAGTTCGCACTTGCTGCCGCACCAGCCCCCCGCTGAGACCCGCCCGCCGCACCGATGGCGGCAGCAAGTGCCGCGCCCATCGCACCGACGGCAAGGTGCCCGCCGCCCACCCACGCCAGGCGCGCGGTGGGCATCGCCGCCTGCAGGCGCAGCGCATTGGCGGGCCGGCAGACCGCATCGGCCCGGCCATGCAGCAGCGTTACCGGCAGGCCGTGCGCGGCAATCGCCCGCGCCGCCCTGAGCAGGGCCGGCTTGCCCAGGCCCGCGCGGTTGCGCAGGTAGTGCGCCTGGATGCGGTACTTGGCCACTGTTGCCTGGCTCTCGCGCAGGGGCTGGCGGCGGGTGCGCAAGCGCGGCGGCACGCCGAGCAATGCCCGCTCGCTCGCCCGCCACGCCGCGGCGATGTCCCGTTTCTGGACAGGTGTCCCACTTTGAAACATCCGTGACACAGTGAGCAGGCGCGCACGGGCATCGGGCAGGCGCTCGCCCAGCGGCCTTACGCGTTGCAGCATGCGGCCGCCATGGCGCGACGAGAACAGGTTGAACACGTCGTCGCGCCCGGTCAGGAATGCGCCGCGCAACACCAGCGCCGCCACCGCATCGGGGCAGCGTGCGGCATAAGCCAGCGCCAGTGCCGCCCCCCACGATCCGCCGACCACGCCCCAGCGTTCAATGCCCAGCGTGCGGCGCAACTGCTCCAGGTCGGCCAGCAGCGCGCCCACGTTATTGCGGCGCAGGCTGCCCGCCGGCCCGGACCGGCCGGCGCCGCGCTGGTCCGGCATGACCACGCGGTGCCGCTGCGGGTCGAACCATGCCGCCATCGCCGCCGGGCAGCCGCTGCCGGGGCCGCCATGCAGCACCAGCCATGGCTCGCCGTGCGCGGCGCCGGCCAGGCGCACATGAACGCGCTGGGCGTCCGGCGTGCGCAGGTAGAAGCAGGCGGTGGTCATGGACATGCCGGGCATGGATGTTGCCTTTACGAGGATGCGGCAGCCAGCCTGCCGCGCCACGACGATATTCACTAACCATGCCACCCAAGGAGAGAGACATGACCTGGACCACGCCTGCCTACACCGAGCTGCGGCTGGGCTTTGAGATCACGATGTATATCGCCAACCGCTGATCGGGGACAGGCGCAGCGCCCGCGTTGCCGGACTACGCGCCTGCCCGTGACACCAAGCCCCACGACAAAAGCGTTCGCGCCATGACAACCATCCGGGTACTGGGGTCGGCCGCCGGCGGCGGCTTCCCGCAGTGGAACTGCAATTGCCACAACTGCGACGGCGTGCGCCGCGGCACCGTGCGGGCCACACCGCGCACGCAGTCGTCGATCGCGCTGTCCGGCGACGGACCGGATTCGATCCTGGTCAACGCCTCCCCCGACATCCTGCAGCAGCTGCGCCAGACGCCCGCGCTGCAGCCGGCGCGCGCCCCGCGCGACAGCGCCATCGCGGCGGTGCTGCTGATGGACGCGCAGATCGACCACGTCACCGGCCTGCTGATGCTGCGCGAGCACCGCCAGGCCTTGCCGCTCTATGCGACCGCGGCGGTCCTCGACGACCTGGGTGCGGCGTTTCCGCTGCCCCGCATGCTGTCGCACTATTGCGGCTTGCAGACGCACGCCCTGCCTTGCGACGGCACACCGTTCACCGTGCCGCCGCTGGAGGGCACCCGGCTCACGGCCGTGCCGCTGCAAAGCAAGGCCCCGCCCTATTCCCCCGGCCGCAATGCCCCGCGGATCGGCGACAACATCGGCCTGCGCATCGAAGACTGCCGCAGCGGGCGCCGCGCTTTCTATGCACCCGGCCTCGGCAGCGTCGACGACCGCGTCTTCGCGGAACTGCGCAACGCCGACGTCGTGCTGGTCGACGGCACCTTCTGGCGCGAGGACGAGATGCAGGCCCTGGGCTTCTCCGCCAAGGCCGCCGCCGACATGGGCCACCTGCCGCTGTCAGGCCGCGGCGGCATGATCGAGATCCTCGACCGGCTGCCCGCCGCCCGCAAGCTCCTTATCCACATCAACAATACCAACCCCGTACTGGTCGAAGACTCGCCCGAACGCGCCGAACTGGCGCGGCACGGCATCGAGCTCGCCTGCGACGGCATGGAAATCGCGCTATGACACACCCCGTTGCATGGAGCCCGGCAGAGTTCGAGGCCCGCCTGCGCGCCAAGGAAAGCGGTTACCACATCCACCATCCGTTCAACCGGCGCATGGCGGCGGGGCAGTGTTCGCCCCAACAGATCCGCGCGTGGGTGGCGAACCGCTTCTACTACCAGGCGAATATCCCCCTGAAGGATGCCGCGATCCTGTCCAACTGCCCCGACCGCGACACGCGCCGGCAGTGGGTCGTGCGCATCCTCGACCATGACGGCACCGACATCGTGCCCGGCGGCATCGAGGCCTGGCTGCGGCTGGGCCTGGCCGTAGGGCTGGAGCGCGAGGCGCTGCTGGATCATCGGCACGTGCTGCCGGGCGTGCGCTTCGCCGTCGATGCCTACGTCAATTTCGGGCGCCGCGCGCCGTGGCAAGAGGCGGTGTGCTCGTCGCTGACCGAGATGTTCGCGCCGGCAATCCACAAGGAGCGCCTGGCCGGCTGGCCCACCCACTACCCATGGATCGAGGCCGCCGGGCTGGACTACTTCCGTTCGCGCATCCCGCTGGCGCAGCGTGACACCGACCATGGCCTGCGCGTGACGCTGGATTACTTCCGTACCCCGGCACAGCAGCAGCGCGCGCTCGACATCCTGCAGTTCAAGCTCGACGTTCTCTGGTCGATGCTCGACGCCATCCAGCAAGCCCAGCCATGACAGCCAATCCGACAGATCTTGCCCGCCCGCTGCTGCACCGGACTTTCCGCCTGCAATGGGAAGAGGCCCAGCGGAGCTGGGTGCTGCTCTACCCGGAAGGCATGGTCACGCTCAACGACAGCGCCGCCGCGATCCTGCAGCGCTGCGACGGCGGCCATACGCTCGACTTGCTGATCGACGACCTGCAGGCCGCATTCGGCGTGCAGGGCATCGCCCCGGAGGTACATGCCTTTGTCAAACATGCGACCGATCGCGGCTGGCTGGTCTGACGCCGTCGCTGCCGCGCCGCCCGGTCCGCCGCTGTGGCTGCTGGCCGAGCTGACCTACCGCTGCCCGCTGCACTGCGCCTTCTGCTCGAACCCCGTGGACTATGCCCGCCACACGGCGGAGCTCGACACCGCGCAGTGGTGCGATGTTTTCAGCCAGGCACGCGCGCTGGGCGCCGTGCAGCTCGGCCTGTCCGGCGGCGAGCCGCTGCTGCGCAAGGACCTGGAACAACTGGTGCGGCATGCGCATGGCCTCGGCTTCTATACCAACCTCATCACCTCTGGCGTGGGGCTGACCGATGCCAGGCTTGCGGCGTTGCGCGACGCGGGGCTGGACCATATCCAGCTGTCCTTCCAGGACTCCACGCGCGAGCTCAACGACTTCCTGTCCAGTACCCGCACCTTCGACCTGAAGCAGCGCGTAGCGCGGATGATCAAGGCGCACGGCTACCCGATGGTGATGAACTGCGTGCTGCACCGGCATAACCTGCCGCATGTCGGCACCATCATCGAGATGGCGCTGCAGATGGGGGCGGAATACCTGGAACTGGCCAATACCCAGTACTACGGCTGGGCGTGGGAGAACCGGCTTGCGCTGCTGCCCACGCGCGAGCAGTTGCTGGAGGCCGAGGCCGTGGTCAGCGAATACCGGGTGCGCATCGGCAAGCGCTGCCAGATCCTGTTCGTGGTGCCCGACTACTTCGAGGCCCGGCCCAAGAAGTGCATGAATGGCTGGGGCACGACCTTACTTGGCGTGGCGCCCGACGGGACGGCCCTGCCATGCCATGCGGCGCGCATGCTGCCGGGGCTGGCGCTGCCGAATGTGACGACGCAAGCGTTGCGAGAGATCTGGCGCGACAGTGAGGCGTTCCGCCGCTTTCGCGGCACGGCATGGATGCAGGAACCGTGTCGGTCCTGCGACCAACGGGAGGAGGACTACGGCGGCTGCCACTGCCAGGCCTTCCTGCTGACCGGCGACCCCACCGCCACGGATCCGGTCTGCGAGCGCTCCGCCGACCATGGCAAGGTCAGCGAGATCGTGCTGCAGGGCCGGCTTGCGGCCCTGCAGGCGCGCGGCGAAGTCCCGCCCATGGTGTTTCGCAGCGATGGCAACTCGCTGCGCCTGAGCGCTGCGCGCAAGTGAAAGCCGGGCCGGGTGCACTACTTCGACACAGCGTGAAGAGAGCGAGTGCGAGTCGCCCCGGGTTGCCACTGGCTTGCTCTTCTCTCCCATAAAGCATCCATAAAGCCGAGCACGAAGCAGGCCGCCGCGAGGATCAGTCGCACTTCCGCGGTTGCAAAGATTTACAGTTGGGACCGCAGTCAGCCAAATGTGCCGCGACCCGTGAGCAATCAAGCATCACTTTGTGAGTGATCTTGAACCCACGGCCTCGACCGGCGATGCCATATCAATCACTTCTCCACGCAGAACCGCATGCAAAGCGTTGCAATAGGGTTAGATCGAATATGTTACTGAATGTAAATAGCGTAACTTGAATGCATGTTGTTCCGCCGACGTTGCGACGCAATGTCGGTGGCCCTGAGTGGTGGGGACGTCATGCAGCATTCCAATCGATTCGCGTGCGACCTGGGCCGTACGCTTGCATCCGGCCATAGCAACCCGACCAGCCTTCCCGGCAAGACGCACGCTACCCGCGCTCAGGCAATTCGACGTCGACGACACCTCGGCCGTGCGCGGCATCTCCCGGGGCAGCACTGCCCCCTCCCTCCGGCCGACCCGCGTTACGGGCCTGCCGCGCGCCCATCCACCTTGAGCGAAGTCGGTCCTGCCGCTGTCCGGCGCACCCTGTGCGCTGACGCGATCGCGGCATCGCGCCAACAAAGAGGCTGCCCGGTTTGCAGGTCCCGGCCTCGGAACAACGCAGCAACCATTTTTTCAGAAGGCGAGGATTACCATGGCGCTCTATGCTCTGCGTGAACTCACGCTGCAGTCGGTCGGGCCGCTCGGGGCCATGGTGGAGGCGGGTCAGCGTGCCGTCGATTTCTGGGGCGAGTCCATCGCGTGGCTGCCAGGGATGCGCGAGGCCGGCGCCGCGCTTGATTTGTTCACCCGGCTGACCAAGTCCTACGGGAAGCCTCGCTTCGCCATCGACGAGGTCACCGCGTGCGGGCAACGGGTGGCGGTCACCGAGACCGCGCTGATCGAGGCGCCCTTCTGCCGGCTGCTGCATTTCAGGAAGGACATGCCATGCCCCGGTCCCCGCGTGCTGCTGGTCGCGCCGCTCTCGGGACACTACGCCACGCTGCTGCGCCCAACGGTCGAAGCATTGCTGCCCGAGCATGATGTCTACATCACCGATTGGGCAGATGCGCGTTTGGTCCCGCTTGATGCGGGCGACTTCGACCTTGGCAGCTATGTCGACTACCTCAAGACATTTATGCGATACCTCGGCGCCGGCACGCATGTTGTAGCGGTATGCCAGCCGGGCGTCCCCGTACTCTGTGCGGTCGCCCAGATGGCCGAGGACAACGAGCACGCCCAGCCCCGCTCCATGACGCTTATCGCCGCGCCGATCGACACCCGCGCCAGCCCCACGGCGGTCAACCAGTTCGCGCAGAAATATGCGCTGCCATGGTTCGAGTCGAATGTCATCGAACGGGTGCCCGACGGCTACCCCGGACGGGGGCGCCGGGTCTATCCGGGCTTCCTGCAGCTTGCCGGCTTCGTCTCGATGAACGTCGCGCGCCACGCCGGTGCGCACCTTGACTATTACCGCCACCTGGTCGATGGCAGGCGGCACGAAGCCGCCAGGCATCGCCAGTTCTATGACGAGTACAACGCCGTGCTCGACGTGCCGGCCGAGTACTACCTGGAAACCATCCAGAAGGTTTTCCTGGAGCATCACCTGAGCCGCGGCTGCATGGAAATCGGCCAGCGCCGCGTCTACCCCGAGGCCATTGCGAACGTTTCACTGCTGACCATTGAAGGCGGCGAGGATGACATCACCGGCCGCGGCCAGACCGAAGCTGCCCACGCACTCTGCGCAGGCCTTGCCGACGCCCGCAAGGCACACCTGGTCGTTGACGGCGTGGGTCACTACGGGACGTTCGCCGGCCAGGGATTCCGGCAATCCATCCTGCCGGCCATTACGCAGTTCATTCAACGGTGCGCAGACTGAGCGCCATGTCACATATTCGGCAGAAGCGGCCCTGACCCCGCGTCGCCGGTCCCGGTCGGTCCCGTTGAACAGAGCAGCCCTCAGGCATCGGCGATATCGCCACGATAAGCGATGTGCACCTTGTTGCCATCCGGGTCGCGCAGGTAGGCGCCGTAGTACCCCTGGCCGTAGTGTGGCCGCGGCCCAGGTTGTCCCTCGTCGCTTCCGCGCATGGCCAGCCCTGCCGTGTAGGCGGCTTCAACGGCCGCGTGCGACGGTGCGGCAAAGGCGACCATGCTGCCGTTCCCGGCAGTGGCGGCATTGCCATCGAAGGGGAGGTAGACATAGAACCTTGGCAGCGCGCGTCCTGGGCGCACCCAGCATGCCGCGGCAGGCCCGCCGTCCGCTGCTACCACCCGCCGTACCAGGCCGAGGGGGACAAGCACCGCGTCATAAAAGGCGGCGGCACGCTCCAGATCGGCGCACCCGACCGTAATGTGGCTGAACATTGGGGTCATCCTTGCTTGTTGTCGCGCCTTGCGGCTCAGGCCGGACGCACCATCACGATCAGACGGAGAGCCAGCACCACCAATACGGTGGCGAGCCCCAGCGATTGCAGGCGCGCGAGCTTCGGATTGCCATTCAGGAAGCGGTGGACGGCGCCGCTGCCCACGCCGAGGGCGGCATGGAACACGACGGCGATCGCGGTCAGCACGCCCCCGAGGATCAGTAATTGCCGAGCAACCGGCCCATGGCCCGGCACGACGAATTGCGGGAGGAACACCACGAAGAACAGCAAGGCCTTGGGGTTGAGCAAGCTGTTCAGCATGGCACGCGCGAACACGGCTTTCAGCGTCGCCTGCGACGCGATGGCCCTGCCTGGTGCGGCCGGTGCCTGCAGGCACTTGTAGGCCATCCACAAAAGGTACACGGCCCCGGCATAGCGAATGACGTCGAAAGCCGCCGGCATGCTGCCGACCACGGCCGCGATGCCGGTCGCAGTCAGTATCGTCAGTACCAGGTCCGCCGCGCCAATGCCTAGCGCTGAAGCCACGCCGCCGCTCCAGCCGTAGGTCACGCCATGCGTGAGCACGAACATCATATTGGGCCCCGGGGACATCAGCAGAAACATCACCGCCACGGCGAATACAGAAAGGGTTGCCAGATCCGTCATGCCTGCCGCCTGTTGGTTGGTTGAATGCTGGTAGAGTAAGACCATCACCTGATACAACCAAAAAATTGTTCTAGATACAAGCCATGACCAGGGCGCGATACAAGTCGATCATGGATCGGATAGCGACGCGCATCCGCGTGGGCGAACTATTGCCGGGCACGCAGTTGCCCACCGTTCGCGCGCTGATGCAGGAGGATCGCGTCGCGCTGGCCACGGCCTTGCGGGTCTATGGCGAACTCGAGGCGGCCGGGCTGGTGGTCTGCGAACCAGGCCGTGGCACCTTCGTACGCGATACTTCGCTGCCGCGCGGGCTGGGGCTGCAGCAGCATCCGCTCAAGGCTGGCGCGGTGGACCTGACCTTCAATTACCCCTCTCTGCCGGACCAGGCAGAAATATTGCGGGAGGGCCTGCGCAGCCTGGCCGTGTCGGGCGATCTTGATGCCCTGCTCCATTCGGCGCCCCAGGGCGGCCGGCCGCACGAGCGGCAGACGGTGGCCAGGCATCTGCGAAACCGGGATATCCGCGTCGGCGGTGACCAGGTACTGATCGTCAACGGCGCCCAGCAAGGGTTGGCCGTGACCATCATGGCCCTGCTCAAGCCTGGCGACGTACTGGCAGTCGATGCCCTCACCTATCCCGGCATCAAGGCGCTGGCGCACGCGCACCGGCTGGATCTCGAGCCGCTGCCACAGCCGGCCGGCCGCACTGACCTCGATGCCCTGGCGGCGCTCTGCAAGCGGCGGCCCGTGCGGGCCGTCTATACGATGCCCACGCTGCACAATCCGCTGGGAACAGTTATGCCGGAGCAGGATCGCGCCCGCCTGGCGTTGCTTGCCGATGCGCACGATCTTCTGATCATCGAGGATGGCGCCTATGCCTTCCTGGCCGAGCCGTCGCCGAAACCCGTGTTCACCCATGCGCCACATCGGACTATCTATGTGTCGGGCCTTTCAAAGAGCGTGGCGTCGGGATTGCGGTTTGGATTCGTTGCGGCGCCGCACGCACACATTCCCGCTCTCGAACAGGCCATTCGCGTATCCACCTGGAATACCCCTTCACTGACCGTCGCCCTGGCTTGCCGCTGGATCGAAGCCGGCACGGTAGATGCCCTGGAAGACCGCAAGCGCAATGACGCCAGGCTGCGCCAGGACCTGGCCCGCCAGATATTGCTAGGCAGCACGGTCATTGCCCACCCCTGCTCCTATTACCTTTGGCTGGAGCTCGGCGAAGGCTTGCGTGCCGACCGCGTCGTCGCCGAACTTGAGCGCAAGGGGGTTTTGGTGACGACCGCCGAGCCATTTGCGGCAACGCCTCACGTCCCTCATGCATTGCGGGTGGCGCTCGGGTCAATAGGACTGGGAATGCTGCAGCGGGCGCTTTGTGAAATCCGGGCCGTGGTCGCGCAGTGATTGGTTGCCGAGTGCCTCTTTCTGCGGATGTCATGAAAGTCATGTTGTTCAAGCTTCTTAGGGCGTAAGCTGGAACTGCCACCTTGGCAAGCAACGCACTAGGAGCAATCATGGCCAAGAGTCAACTGCGCAGCACTCGCGAACCCAAAAAACCCAAGCAGCCCAAGAAGCCAGCAGTGCCGGCAACCCCGTTCAGCACGGTTCATTCGAGGGTTGGGAACGAAGGTGTCGCCAAGAAGAAGTCGTAAATCGGTTGGCCGCGGACACGCGGCACAGTGATGACACGCACCTTGTAACGTTCGCCGAAAGGAACTGATCTCTCCACATTGAAAGCGCAGACCGCTTCGGGAGGCGCATCATGATCCATCACAGTACGGACCCCACTTTTCGCGGGCTTCCGCTCACCGCCGAGCAAGACGCGGAAATTCGTCACTACCTGAACAGGAAGGCCAGGCTGGGCAAGCCATGGAATACCCCTGAGCTGCGCGGGATGCTTGAGGACATGCTGCTGCCGCCGAGTACCGAGGACGACAGCCAGAGCGACATCCCGCGCGACGCGGTGGCCGCCGCCGAGCGCGCGGCCGCGTTCGTCGACCAGGACATGGAGCCAATCGAGGCGTATGAGGAATTGCATGCCGCGATGGAAGCCGAGGGCATGAAAGGCAATACGAACTAGCGGGTGCGCTCCGCGCTGGTAGTGAGCGTAGCAACCCGGTCCGGTCAAAAGCGTAGAACGCAGGGACGACAACATGGCACTTAGCTTCCCCAACCCCAGCCGCAGCTATGATGAGTCCAGGCATGGCGTGTGGTTCTGGGGTTATGACAACGCACGCGAAATTTCCTTCGTTGTGGACGACCGCGTACTGATGGATTTCGACGCCGCGCTCGGCTCTGACGAAGCTGGGCTGCTGGCCTCCTTTGACCGGCATCGCAATGAGATCCTGAAGATGGCCATGGCGCTCTATGCCGAGGGGCCGCAGACGCTCTACGTGCTGCACTAAGAAGCCGGCCAATGCGCGCCTGCCGGCAAGCCCGCGCTGCCGCCAGGGCTGCCGCGGTCTGGTTGCTGGTTGTGGCCATGGCCGTCGGAGCCTGGCTGCTGCCGCGCATCGCGCAGCCACCGCAGTATCATCGTTTCGCCGACCCTTACGTCTGCTTCGGCACGCCCCACTGCCTCGACATCGGCACGAACCTGCTGTTCCTGCTCGCGGGCGCGGCCGGCCTGCGCTATCTCGGCGCCAGCTCCGTCAGCCGAGCGTTTATCGCACCGGCCGAGGCCTGGCCTTACCGGGTTCTTTTTCTCGCGGTCTTTCTCGTGGGCCTGGGCTCGGGCTATTACCACCTGGCACCGGACAACCAGCGGCTGGTGTGGGACCGGGCTCCGCTGGCGCTCGCGCTGATGGCCTGGCTGGGCGCCAACGTGTGCGAGCGCGCCAGCCTGAAAGCCGGCTTGCGGCTGCTGCCGCTGCTGCTGATCGCGGGGCCGGCCAGCGTCGGCTACTGGGCATGGAGCGAAGCCCGCGGCAGCGGCGACCTGCGCCCTTACCTCCTGATCCAGGCCTGCGCCATGCTGGTGGTGCCGCTGCTGCTCTGCCTCTATGCACCGCGCTACACTGGCGATCGGGATGTGCTGGCCATCACCGGTGGCTATATACTCGCACTGGTTTGCGATGTACTGGACCACCAGATCGCTGCACTGACAGGACTGGTCAGCGGGCACACGCTCAAGCACGTGATCGCAGCGCTGGCCGTCTATGGCGTCGTGCTTCGGCTGAAACGGCGCCGCATCGTGGAGGAAGGAACATGACCGTGCCCGAATCGCGTGGCCAGGTTCGCGCGCCCCGCGTGCCCGCTGCCCTGGGCGCCGACGTGCGGCCGCGCGAAGTGTGGGCATGGGCCATGTACGACTTTGCCAACTCGGGCTACACCACGGTGGTCATCACCGCGCTGTTCAATGCCTATTTCGTCGCCGTCGTGGCCGGCAATGCCCCGTGGGCCACGCTGGCCTGGACCGGGGCACTTTCCCTCTCCTATGCGCTGGTGGTGCTCACCGCGCCGTTCGTCGGCGCCTACGCTGACCTGCGCGCAGCCAGGAAGACGCTGCTTGCCGTGACGACGGCGGGTTGCGTGGTATTCACCGGCCTGCTCTATTTCGCGCAGCCCGGCACACTATTCCTGGCCATCTTGTGCGTGGTCCTGTCCAACCTCTTCTTCGGCAGCGGCGAGAACCTGATCGCCGCCTTTCTGCCGTCGCTCTCCACCGCCCGCGCCCTGGGCAGGGTGTCCGGCTGGGGCTGGAGCCTTGGCTATATCGGAGGCCTGGTCACGCTGGGCGCATGCCTGCTCTATGTCAACTGGGCCAGCGCACGCGGCGACACCGCCAGCCAGTTCGTGCCAGTCACCATGCTGATCACGGCCGCCATCTTTGCCCTGGCAAGCCTGCCGACCTTCCTGCTGCTGCGCGACCGCGGCGTGCCGCCGCCGGTCGCTGCGTCGGCTGCGACGGCCGCGCCGGCTGGCGAACAGGCCATCGGCACGGCCTGGGCCAGAGTCTTGCAGCGCCTCGGCCACCTGCGCCAGTTCCACGACCTGCGCCGATTCCTGCTATGCACCGTGTTCTACCAGGCCGGCATCCAGGCAGTGATCACGCTGACCGCCATCTACGCCAACCAGGCCATGGGCTTCACCATGCAGCAGACCCTGACCCTGGTACTGGTGGTCAACCTGACGGCAGCGGCCGGCGCCTTCCTGTTCGGGCCCGTGCAGGACCGCATCGGCCACGTCCGCGCGATTGCCCTGACGCTGCTGGGCTGGATCCTGACTATCCTGCTTGCGCATGCCGCGCGCGAAGCGCCGCTGTTCTGGCTCGCCGCCAATGTGGCCGGCCTGTGCCTGGGCGCCGCCCAGGCCACCGGACGGGCCATGGTCGGACTGCTGGCCCCACCCTCGCGCGCGGCCGAGTTCTTCGGGCTCTGGGGCCTTGCGGTCAAGCTGGCCTCGATCGCCGGGCCGCTGACCTATGGCATGGCAAGCTGGCTGACGGGCGGCGATCACCGCCAGGCGCTGCTGGTTACCGGCAGTTACTTCGTCGTCGGGCTGGGGCTGCTGTGCGGGGTCAACACCGTGCGCGGGCGGCGGGCCGCCTTGCGCGCCGAGCGAAAGGTGGGGCTGGAAACCAGGTACGGCGCCGCCGCTGCCGGACCCGCTTGCCGGTAGGAGCACGCACCGCGGTCTAGAATGAAACTGCCCCTTGGCGATTGAATCTCAGGAGGGATAGGCCATGACGGCAATCGAAACGCCCTCTCCGGGAACGTATCCCGGTCGCTACTGGCATTTCCTGGACGACGGCCGCATGCAGTGCGACCTGTGTCCGCGCCACTGCCGCCTGCATGACGAGCAGCGTGGCGCCTGCTTCGTGCGTCAGCGGCTTGGCGACCGGATGCTGCTGACCGCCTATGGCCGCTCATCCGGCTTCTGCATCGACCCGATCGAAAAGAAGCCGCTCAACCACTTCTACCCGGGCAGCGCCGTCCTGTCGTTCGGCACCGCAGGCTGCAACCTGGCCTGCAAGTTCTGCCAGAACTGGGACATCAGCAAGTCGCGTGAAATGGAAACACTTGCCGTGGCAGCCATGCCCGAAGCCATTGCCGAAGCGGCTGCGGCCCACCACTGCAAGAGCGTGGCTTTCACTTATAACGACCCGGTGATTTTCGCCGAATACGCGATGGACGTTGCCGATGCCTGCCGCGAACTGGGCATCCTGGCGGTGGCGGTGACGGCCGGGTATATGGGCGAGCAGGCAAGACGAGATTTCTATAGCAGGATGGACGCGGCAAACGTCGACCTGAAGGGCTTTACCGACGCGTTCTATGTTGCATTCACCGGCGCGCATCTGCAGCCGGTGCTGGATACGCTCCTGTACCTGAAGCACGCAACCAAAGTCTGGTTCGAGATCACGACGCTGCTGATTCCCGGCAAGAACGACAGCGATGAGGAGATCCGCGCAGAGGCACAGTGGATCGCGAGGGAACTTGGCACCGACATCCCGCTGCACCTTACAGGGTTTCATCCCGACTACAAGATGCGCGACGTGCCGCCGACGCCGTTCTCCACGCTCGCGCATGCCCGCAAGCTCGCGATCGATGAGGGGCTGCGTTACGTGTACACCGGCAACGTCCACGACACCGAAGGCGCAACCACCTACTGCCCCGGCTGTGGTGCACCACTGATCGTGCGCGACTGGCATGCGATCGAGAGCTATCGCCTCACGCCTACCGGAACCTGCCCCGACTGCTTTGAACCGGTTGCCGGCTGCTTCGGGCATTTCGAGCAACACTTCGGGCGGCGCCGGATTCCTGTGCACATCGGAACGTAAGCCAATGGTGCAGCGCTGACGCGCCCATGCCAGCAAACCTCACTCCCGAGTACAAGCAGGCCGAACAAGCCTATCGGCTGGCACGCCAGCCGCACGAGCAGCTCGAATGCCTGAAGGAGATGCTCCGTGTCATCCCCAAGCACAAGGGGACGGAGCGCCTGCAAGCCGATATCAAGTCGCGGATCAGGGAACTGACCCAGGAATCTGCGGGCCACGCGAAGGCCGCTCACAGGGGGCCGCCACATGCAGTGCATCCCGAAGGCGCGGCCCAGCTCTGCCTGATCGGCCCGTCCGGCGCGGGAAAATCTAGCCTGCACGCGCGGCTGACAGGATCGGGCAATGAGGTCGGGCCCTACCCCCACCCGACCCAGTCACCGGTTCCCGGCATGTTGCCGTTCGAGGACATTGCATTTCAGCTGGTGGATCTGCCACCTGTCTCAGCCGAGTTCATGCAACCCGGGCTCACCGACATCGTGCGGGTGACAGACGGCGTACTGCTCGTGGTCGATCTGAGCGCGCCGGACTGTACAGAACAGCTGGCGCTGATTCTCCGGCGACTCGCCGAAGCAAGGATTAACCTGTCGGAGCGCTGGCCGGGTCAGGCCGACAGCCCTGCGGCATCGGCAGCATCGGCGGCGGCTGACCCGTTCAGTGTTCACCTCCCTGCCCTGCTGCTGGCCAACAAGGCCGATCTCGCCAACCCGGAGGACGCGGCCGTGCTCGAAGAGCTGCTCGGTGTACATTTTCCGGTGCTCGCGACCTCGGCAACCCGCGGACAAGGACTGGCCGAGATCGGTCCGTTTCTTTTCAGGGCCCTGAGCATCGTGCGTGTCTACACCAAGGCACCCGGGAAGCCCGTCGACCAGAGTCGGCCTTTTACACTGCGCCGCGGCGATACCGTACTGGATGTCGCATTGCGGGTGCACCCGGATCTCGCGCGTACGTTCAAATTCGCCCGCATTTGGGGGAGCGGCAAGTTCAGCGGGCAGCAGGTGGGCGCCGATCATCCGGTAGCCGATCGAGACGTGGTGGAACTGCATGTGTAGACGCATCGCTGGCCAGCGAGCACCGATGACATAGACTAAATGACCGTCTGTCGCGTGCCCGGTGCCGCTTTGAAACCATGCAACGTCCCTGACAACCGTTGACGCAGGCGAATGGCGATGGCAGACGCGCCACTACGCTTCTGCATAACGCGCGGCGGTTGCTCCTGCATGACTGCGGTGCGGGATTGCAGAGCAATTTCTTGCACGGAGGTATGCCATGACTACGTACGTCATCCTCAGCCGTCTCGCTCCTGACGCATTCACGGATCCCAAGGACATGAAGAAACTCGCCGCCACGGTGGCCGAGAAAGTCAAGACCGAATGCCCTGCCGTCACCTGGAAAGGCAGCTATCTGACACTCGGGCGCTTTGACGTGGTGGACATTGTCGAGACGGACGACCTGAAACAACTGGAGCGTGCGGCATTGATCATCCGAGGTTACGGACACGCCGCGACCGAGACGCTGCAAGCGACGCCGTGGGACGAGTTCATCGCGTCCCTGTAGCGGAGATCGATGGATCAGGCTGCTTGCGCGGCAGGCGGCACAGCCCCGGATTCAGGTTGACCTGCTCGTCGGCCGCCCTATAATCAAAGTGCTGGCTGAGACACGCTCTAGTAAAGCGAAGGTAGGTCAGCGAAACGATCATGTTTCCCAGACGGTTTACTGGTTGAAGCGTGACCGTGCAGGCGACATATGCCTGCAAGTCCGAGCCGGATCATGAGTTGCTGACCCGGTTCGGACGCCCCCGATGGCTGGAAGCACTGAGCACCTGTAGCAGGTGCTTTTTTGTTGGGTGCCCACTAGATATCGGGAGCGAGCAGGAGTCCGCTTTTCACTGTGTGGATCAGCGCAAGGCGATCTTCGACCGCCTTGCGCAAGACTTCTCGTCCCCTGAACGGATCCGTCAGGTAACTGGCGTACTGGCTTGCCCGGATCTGCACCTTGAGGCTCATCATCGTCGATCCGCTCTCCGGCCATGTCACCATGAACGCCGGATGGCTGTCTGCGCATTCCACGAAAGCCGTGTCAGGCGACGCAAAACAGGAGTCAGCGCCCTGGGCCAGGAACTGGAGATCCTTGTCCTTGAACTCGTAAGTTGCCATGTCTTTCTCCCATCGCGCGGAAGATCGTGGCGCGGGCGTCATCAGCGCGGTTGGCAGCCCGCATCTGCTCATTCCCATGTTAGCCGTTGGAAGGACACGAAGCTGGCGTCAGCAGATCGCCAATGCAACATGCCACACGGGCTTCCGTGCGGCATCTTGGGTTACCTGCGTGCGCTGGCCGCGGCGGCGCGGGATCAGTCGGCCTCGACCTTCATCGTCTTCAGCAGCGGCTGCCACTTGTCGCTTTCGGCCTTGAGCCAGGTCTTCAGTCCCTCCGGCGTCTGCTTGTCGGCGGGCACAATCTCCGCGCCCAGGTCATCGAGGCGCCTGGCCACTACCGGATCCTTCAGCGCCTGCTGCAATGCCTTGGTCAGCCGTGCCACCACCGCCGTGGGCGTGCCCTTAGGCGCGTAGACGCCATGCCAGACCTTCATCGAAAAGCCCTTCAGCCCGCCTTCCTGCAGCGTCGGCGCATTGGGCAGAGCCTTGATGCGATTGGGGGTGGTCACGCCATACAGCTTGACGCGGCTGGCGTTGATATGCGGCAACGTCGAGGTGGTCTGGTCGCACAGCAGGTCGACCTGGCCGCCCAGCAGAGCCGTCATCGCGGGACCCGTTCCCTGATATGGGACAGAGGTCATCTTGACGTTCACCGCTTCCTCGAACAAGAGACCGCACAACTGCGACACCGCGCCGAGTCCGGCATTGGCCAGCGACACCTTGTCCTTGTTCTGCGATACGTACTTCACCAGTTCAGCCGCATTGGCCGGCGGCAGATCCTTGCGGCCAAGCAACGTCATCGGCACATCGGCAACCTGGCCGATATACTCATAATCCGTCAGCGGGCTGTACGACAGCTTCTTGTACAGCGCCGGCGCGGTGGCCATGCCGTTGTGATGGATCAGGATGGTGTAGCCATCGGGCTGCGCGCGCGCCACGAACGCCGCCGCGACGGTCCCGCCGGCGCCCAGGCGGTTTTCCACCACCACGCTCTGGCCCAGGTCTTTGGCCATCGCCTGGCCGAGTGCGCGCGACACGACATCGGTGGGCCCGCCCGCCGAGAACGGCACCACCAGCGTGACTGGCTTGGACGGATAGGCATCCGCAGCCTGCGCCCCGCCGGCGAGCGCCAGGCCCAGCGCTCCGACCACCATCCATTGCCAACCCTTGCCCTGCACTGCTTGCGTCACCATCGTTGCCGGTCTCCATGATGCCGGCACCTGTGCGCCGGTCTGTTATCGATCGGCGCCAGATTGCAGGACAAGGATACGGCTGGCTATCCGGATTTCCCGAACGGAGCGTACGGCAAAACTGAATGCCCGGCGGAGATCGAGAGGACTGGCAGGGCATGCCGCGGCGGCAAGCCGTGCATGGCAAGGCGTCACCGGCAGGCGCGAGTCTCTTTCGCGCGGATGCGCCCGAGCGCCTTGAGGAAACGGTAACCCTGGAGCGTGACCTGCGGCCGGCTGACGCTGGGCCCGACCCGTTCCAGCGTAATCAGCTGGTGCGCGAGCAGCGCTTCCACATCAGTCCGGTCCAGCTCGGGTGGGTCGCTGCTGTCGTTGACAAGGACCAGGGTGGCAAACTCGTGATGACTCAGCACAGGCGTCTCCTCGGCAAACATGGGTAGTGTGTTGCAACGGGACTGCGCTAGCGCCCTCTGAGGTGCGGCAGGTCTGGTGGTGCAGACCCTGTTGTCTGGGGCGCTTAAGATTGGCTGGCGGCGCTTACCGGTTGCGCCGCGAAAGTCCATCTTAGTCGGTCACCCGGGACTGTTCAATGCGGAAGGAAGAGCCGCTGCATTATCCTCACATTGCCCTGCCAGGCCGGCGCTCGCGCGTCGCGGTGCAACATGGAGATGCGGCGGCAATGTCCGACCGGTTGGTCGGTATGCTTCCCTGCCGCACCCGCAGAGCGCCGGCGGCCAGGGCTCATGACAGACAGCAGCTCAGGCGGGCTTGAGGTGCCCGGCGTGAGGGAACCCGGTTACTGGGACTTCCTGTATTTCAGTTTCACGCCGGGCATGAATTTCCAGACGTCGGACATCACCATCCACGGCGCGCATATGCGCAAAGTGGTGCTGGCGCACTGCATGGCTGCGTTCCTGTTCAACATGGGGATCCTGGCGTTCACCGTTAACGCCCTCGGCGGCTTGTAGCACGGAGCACGGGCCGGCCAACCTTCATCTGTCTGACATATACGCCCGCCAGAATTCGTGACGTCATTCAAGCCACGGAGTCGACATGACCCACACAATTGAAGTCCGCGGGCTTTCCAAATCGTTCCGCGCGGACCGCAAGGCGCTTGACGAGGTCACGCTGAGCGTTGCCCCCGGCGAAATGGTTGCACTGCTGGGTGCCTCGGGATCGGGCAAGTCAACGCTCCTGCGCCATATGGCCGGCTTCGTCACCGCCGATGCCGGCGAGATCCTGGTCAACGGCCGCCCGGTGCAGCGCAATGGCCGCCTCGCCCGCAACGTACGCCATGTGCGCGGCGAGATCGGCTTCGTCTTCCAGCAATTCAACCTGGTGGGCCGGCTGCCGGTCATCACCAATGTCCTGGTCGGCATGCTGGCCCGCATCCCGAAATGGCGCAGCCTGTTCCGCATCTTCAAGGCCGATGAGCTGCGCGCCGGTATCGATGCGCTTGCCCAGGTTGGTATAGACGACTATGCGTTTCAGCGCGCCTCGACGCTGTCGGGCGGCCAGCAGCAGCGTGCGGCGATCGCCCGCACGCTGGTACAGAACGCGCGCGTGATCCTCGCCGACGAGCCGATCGCCTCGCTCGACCCGGAGTCGTCGCGCCGCGTGATGTCGCTGCTCACTCAGATCAACCGCACGCGCAAAGTGGCGGTGGTGGTGTCGCTGCACCAGGTGGACGTGGCCATGCGCTATTGCCCGCGCGTGGTGGCGCTGCGCCACGGCAAAGTCGTCTATGACGGCCCTTCGGCGGCGCTGACGCCTGCCATGCTGCGCGACCTGTACGGCACCGAGGCCGACGAGCTGCTGCACGATGCCGCAACAGATGCGGACGAACCCGCCGCGACAATGCCCGCGCCGGTGATGGTCACGATGAACCTGGCGGCGGCCTGAGCGCGCCACCCCTCCCGCAGTCTCCTCCCACGCTTTCCCAATCGGAGTTATCCATGCTTCGCAGAACCTTTGTCGCCGTCGTCGTCGCTTCAGGCCTCGCCGTCCTGCCGGCACTTCCCGCTTTTGCCCAGGACGCCAAGAGCCTGAGCATCGGCTTTATCTCGACGGAATCGTCGTCGAACCTGAAGACCGCCTGGCAGCCGCTGATCGACGATCTCAGCAAGACGCTGGGCGTGACGGTCAAGCCGTTCTTCGCCTCGGACTATGCCGGCATCATCGAAGGCATGCGCTTCAACAAGGTCCAGATCGCCTGGTTCGGCAACAAGTCCGCAATGGAAGCAGTGGACCGTGCCAACGGCGAAGTGTTCGCCTCGGTGATCGACAAGGACGGCAACCCGGGCTACTGGTCGCTGCTGATCGTCAACAAGGACAGCGACCTGAAGAGCGTCGAGGACGTGATCAAGCGCGGCAAGGAGCTGAGCTACGGCGCCGGCGACCCCAACTCGACCTCGGGCACCGCGGTGCCGGGTTACTACCTGTGGACCGCCAACAAGGTCGAGCCGAAGACGCTGTTCAAGGCCGTGCGCATCGGCAACCATGAAACCAATCTGCTGTCGGTGCTGAACAAGCAGGTGGACGTGGCGGTGAACAACACCGAAAACATGGAGCGCTACCGCATCAACACGGGCAAGAATCCGTTTGACCAGGTGCGCGTGCTGTGGAAATCGCCGCTGATCCCGGCCGACCCGATGGTCTACCGCAAGGACCTGTCGCCCGAGCTGAAGAAGAAGATCCAGACCTTCTTCGTCAACTACGGCAAGGGCGCCGACGCCGCACGCGAGAAGCAGGTGCTGGCCGGGCTGACCTACCAGGGCTTCCGCCCTTCCAGCGACGCGCAGCTGGTGCCGATCCGCCAGATCGAGCTGGCCCGCGAGAAGGCCAAGATCGAGACCGACACGACGCTGGCTGCTGCCGACAAGGACAAGCGCCTGGCCGACGTCTCGCGCCGCCTGGCCGAACTGGACAAGGCCGCCGCGGCCACCAGCGCGCAATAAGGCGCGCATTGCAGGGGCCGGCCTGTCGCCGGTCCCCTGCCGTTCCCTCACACCCTGCTTCAAACCGGATTGCCCATGACCGTCACCGCCACGCCCGGCCTGCCCCCGTCGTCTCAAAACCCTGTCCGGCCGCCGCGCACGTCCCTCGCCATGATGCTGACCTGGGCGGTCGTGCTGGCGTTGCTCGGCCTGTCCTGGCAAGGCGCCGACATGCGCCCCCTGGACCTGCTGCGCGATTCCGACAACATGGCGAAATTCGCCGCCGAATTCTTCCCGCCTGATTTCCGCGACTGGCGTCACTACCTGGACGAGATGCTGGTCACCGTGCAGATCGCGCTGTGGGGCACCGCCATGGCGGTCGCGATGGCGGTGCCGCTGGGCTTGCTGTGCTCGGCCAATATCGTGCCCGCGTGGGTCTACCAGCCGGCGCGTCGCATCATGGATGCCTGTCGCGCCATCAATGAGATGGTATTTGCGATGCTGTTTATCGTCGCCGTCGGACTGGGGCCGTTCGCGGGTGTGCTGGCAATCTGGATCCACACTACCGGCGTGCTGGCCAAGCTGTTTGCCGAAGCGGTCGAGGCGATCGACCCGCGGCCGGTTGAAGGCGTGCGGGCCACGGGTGCGGGTCCGATCGACGAGATCGTCTATGGCGTGATTCCGCAGGTGCTGCCGTTGTGGTTATCGTTTGCGCTGTATCGCTTCGAGTCGAATGTGCGATCGGCGTCGGTGGTGGGCATTGTCGGCGCCGGGGGTATCGGCACCGTGTTGTGGGAAATCATTCGCAGTTTCCAGTATGGGCAGACCTGTGCGGTGATGATCATCATCATTCTGTTTGTGTCGGCCATCGATATTATTTCTGCCCAGATTCGCAAGGTGCTGGTGTGACACTATGCTGATGCGTTCCCGCACTGAAGGCGGCTCCACCGCTCCTGCCCTTGCCTTGCGCGAAGTACGCGGTTCCGATGCGGAGTTGCGGCATCTTTCCGCCCTGCTTGCCGCCATGGATGGCGAGACGCCCTTGTCGCTGGAGACGATGCGCGAGCGGTATGCGACCATGCGGCGCTATCCGGACTATCGTTGCTACATGATGGTCGATGCTGATGAGATACCGCTGGGCACGTTCAGCCTGCTGGTGTTTCCTGTGATGGTTCATGATGGGCGGCCCGAGGCCATCGTCGAGGCCGTCGTGGTCGCGCCGCACGCGCGCGGCATGGGCGTTGGCAAGGCGATGATGCGGGAGGCCATGCGGCTGGCGCGGGAGGCTGGGGCGGGGAAGCTGGCGTTGTCGTCAAATGCGCGGAGGCTGCAGGCCCATCGGTTTTATCGGGGGCTTGGGTTTATTGAGCATGGGGTTAGTTTTAGTATCGGGCTTTGAAGTGCCGTTGTCGCTGTGGGTGACATGCTGTCGGCCGTTGAAGCGCCGTTATCGCTGTGGGTGACATGCTGTCGGCCGTTGAAGCGCCGTTATCGCTGTGCTGTCGGCCGTTGAAGCGCCTGGTTCCGCCCTCCTGGGCGGGTCACTTTTTGGCCGAGCGCCAAAAAGTAACCAAAAAGCGCGTCGCCTGAGCGGCTGGCTATCAATTTCGTGGCGGCAGTGGATCGGGCGGCTTTGGTCTCCAATTCGTGTGGGTGCCCGTTCGACCCTGCTACGCTCCCGGGAGGGTGCCTGCGTCGAAGGGTTGTTGAACGAACCCGAAGCAGGGTGGTGGCCGCCTGCTAACGACCGCATCGGTGGGACGCCTTCGGCTGCGCTACGCGCCGGCCCTAACGTGGCAGAGCTGCCGCCCAAGTCCGGGCTCCCGCTTCGGGCCCAACGTCGCACGCGATAACGCTGTGCGAGCGCAGCGACGCACTCCGTGCCTGGGCACCCGACCTACGATACTGAGCGCGCGCAGCGCAGCCGAAGGCGTCCCACCGATAACGCGCTTAGCAGGCTGCCAATCCCCTGCTTCGGGTTCGTTCAACAGTCCGTGGAAGCAGGCACAGACAGGGTGCGTAGCAGGCCCGAACCACCATCCCGATCAAACGGAAATCACCACCGCCCGAACCACCCACGCCGCCAAATTGATAGCCAGCCGCTCAGGCGACGCGTTTTTTGGTTACTTTTTGCCGCTCGGGCAAAAAGTGACCCGCCCAGGAGGGCGGAACCAGGCGGTTCAAGGGCCGATAGCATGTCACCAACAGCGACCACAACGCTTCAAAGGCCGACAGCATGCCATCAACAGCGACCACCGCGGCGAAGGCTCAGCTATCCACCCCCACCCCCACCCCCACCACCCGCGCCAAATCATCCGCCGATACCTGTAGCGCCCCACTGTTGTCGATCTCCACCAACAAACACCCATCCGGAACATCAAACGCCTGCCCCGCCCGCGCCAGCCGCCGCGCGATCGCCTCCTCTGACTCACGCCCACGCTGACGCAGGCGCGCCGCCAGCACCTCTGGCTTGACCCGTACGTGGATAGCGCAAAGCTTCGGATAGCGCGCCACTGCCTGCGGCAGGTACTCCCGCGAGCCATTGACGATCACCGTCAACCCTGCAGCCAGCCACTGCTCGATCTCGACGCCAATGCCATAGTGCAGCCCATGGCTGTGCCAGTTCAGCGCCAGGCACCCAAGCGCCTGGCGGCGCTGGAACTCATCGGGTGTCAGGGCCACCGACGCTTCGTTGGCATCGGCCTCGCGCGTGATATAGCGATGCGCCACCACCACGCGATCGTCGGGCCTCAATCGCTCGCGCAGCGCGCGCAGCAGCGAATCCTTCCCGCTGCCGGACGGCCCCATTACATAAAACAGGCCGCTGCCGTCCGTCTTGATCTGCGTGCTCATGCGTCCAGGTACGCCGCACCGGCGCCATCGTTGATACTGCCATCGAAGCCATAGTGGCGCCCGACGATAAAGTCGTCGCCAGCCTGCGGCTGCACGAATACGCTGATGCCATCGACATGCAGCGGCGTTTCCAGCAGCTTGCCGCCATCCGCCGACAGCCGTGCCAGCGCTGCCGCCTCGCTGGCGGCATCGAGCATGCCGGTCAGCGTGATATGGAAGACAAAGGTCTCGAACACATACGGATAGCCCCAGGCATCGAGCATATGGCGCTGTGCAGCGCTCAGCTGCTCAAGCCTGCGTCGTGCCAGTTCGGCCGCGGCCGGCGCCGCCCGGAAGCGCTCGAATGCCACCACGCTGGCATCGGCCAACGCCTGCATCGGCGGTGACGCTTCGGCCAGGCACCATGCGACAAAGCCCCGCAGCGAACGCAAAGCCAGCGGCGGGTCGAAAGCTTTGCGGCCCCGCGCAAACTCTCGGGCCGCGGCGTCGAGTTGCGCGCCGTCCGTGCCCTCGGCAAGCCGGAACGGCGGCTTCAGCGTGGCATGCAGGCCATAGTGGGCCGGCGCCCGCACCCACTCGGAGGGCGGCGCGGTGAACTCGGACGGCATGGGCGCGGCCGCGCCGGTATCGGCATTGCGGCCAAGCCACTGGTTGCCGAAGGTACGGAACGGCTCGGCCGGAGCCAGGTAGATCGCGTAACGGTGAGCATGCATGGTCATGCAGCCAGTGTACCGGCGTCGGCAAGATCGACCAACGGCGGCATCGCCGCGGCATGCTTCAGTTCGCCATTGACGATGGTGGCGCAGACGCGCGGCGCACCCGGCCGTCTGTCGTCGACCAGGATGGCGTCGGCGCGCAGGCCCGCGGCCAGCGTGCCGCGGTCGCGCAGTCCGGCCGCACGCGCGGGATTGCGCGACACGAGGTGCCACGCACCCTGCAAATCGAGCACGCCCAACTGCGCCAGGCGCAGCGCCGCCTGCAGTGGCGCGGGGTAGTAGTAGTCGGAAGCGAGCACCGTGCACAGGCCGGCGGCCACCATCTCGGTCGCGTTGGGCGCGCCGGTGTGGCTGGTGCCGCGCACCACGTTGGGCGCGCCGAACACGATGTCGTCGCCCAGCTGGCGCGCCAGCGTCGCGGCGTCGATGGTCAGCGGAAACTCGGCGATACGGCAGCCGCGGCGGTGGTAGTGCTGGCGCGTGGCAACGTCGGGGTCGTCATGCGAAGCCACCGGCAGCCCGGCCGCGCGCGCCGCGGCAATCAGACGCGCCATCGCCTCCGGCACTTCCTGCGCATTGGCGCTGGCCGCGCGCAGGCGCCGGCGGAAGGTCTCGACGTCGCACTCGGCGCGTTCGGCGTATTGCCGCAGCTTGCCTTCGTCGGCCATGCGGCGTGCCATCATCGGCAAGTGGTCGTTGATGGCAAGCAGGCCAATACGCCCATCGGCGATCCAGGCCAGTGCGGTATCGACGCCGGCGAGGTGGAATGCCTCGAAGCGCAGATGCACCTTGTGCTCGGCGCCAAGCATGGGGCTCAGTTGCGCGAGCGCTTCGAACATGCGCAGCGCATACGCTTCGCCGCGCAGCCCGCCCTCCCATGACAGGGTCACGCCATGGAACTCGGTGGTGATGCCGTTTGCCAGCAGCTGGCGGTCCACGTCGAGCAGCGCACCCGCGTACGGGAAACTGACGCCCGGACGCGGCATGACAGCGCGCTCGAATGCGTCGCCATGGATATCGACGATGCCGGGCAGCACCAGCAGGTCGCCCGCGTCCAGCCACAAGCCGGATGCTGGCGCATGCTGGACCAGAGTGCCGTCGCGCCAGCCCAGCGTAGCCGGCCCCAAGCCCGCCGCGCCAAGCACGCGGCGCCCCGTGATGCCGCTCAGCTGCGGCGCTTGGGTAGGAATGATCGTATGCATGGACAGGACGTTAGCGCCGGCAAATGACAAGCAGATGTCTAGACCAATACGCGCGGCGTCCGCGCAACGTCAGTCGCTGTCCGAAACCGTCAGCTGCACCCAATCCCCGGCAAAGCGCGTCACGCTGTACTGCACCGGCTCGCCGTCGATATCGACGTTGAGCGCCTCCACCTGCAGCACCGGGCGCGTCTTGGGCTGGTTCAGCAGCCGTGCCACCGGGGCGCTCGGCATCGCGGCGGTAATGCGCGACCACTTGCGGGTGTAGTCCGCGATGCCGAACTGCGCGAGCGCGCGCGACACCGATTGCTGCGCGCGAATCGCCTCGTCGATGCCGGGGAAGCGTTTCGGATCAAAATAATGCTCGGCAACGTCGATGGTGCGTGCCTCGGCCCGCCCGCGCATCTGCACATGCAGCACCGGCGCCGTGCGCGCCAGGCCCAGGTGGCGTGCGATTTCCGGCGCACGCAGTTCCTGGCAGCCGATGATCTCGGTATGCCCGCGCATGCCCTGCGCGGCCAGGTTCTGCGAAAAGCGCGTGCGCCGTCCGATCGCGTAGTCGATCGCGTGCTCCTGCACGAAGGTGCCGCGGCCCTGCTCGATACGCACCAGTCCGCTCAGTTCCAGTTCGCCCATGGCGCGCCGGATGGTGTGCCGGTTCACGGCGAAGCGTGTCGCCAGTTCCGGCTCCGGCGGCAGCTGCTCGCCGGGCTGGTACAGCTTGTTGCGGATGTCATCCGCCAGCGCCTCGCCGATCTGGCGCCAAACCGCCACGCCGGAACCCCGTTCTACTTCCCGATCAGACATCCTGCCCTCTTGTCATCAAGCGTTCATTGGTGCCATGCGATTGTGCCCGAGTTATGCCGACATGGCAGGGTGCCCGACTAATGCCGGGCAGCGTCACGAAACGTTCATCTGCCTGTGGTCTAGTAGCGGCGTGTTCACCTTGTGACATCTAAACGTATAGACGTATAGGGGTAATGATGCAAAGCGAAACCGCCGGTCCGGCAACGACCGATGCGAACCCGGCCCGCGCTGCCTGGCTGCGGGTATTGGCAATGGCGCCAACCGAGGTGCTCGATGCTGCCTATGCCAAACTGGGCCAGGCAGCGGCCCTGCCCGCGTGGCGCCTGCTGCGCAAGCCGGAGTCCGGCATGGCGATGGTGCGCGCGCGTGCCGGCGGCACCGGAGCGCAGTTCAACCTCGGCGAAATCACGGTCACGCGTTGCGCGGTCGTGCTGGAGGACGGCGATGCCGGCGGCACAGTAGGCGTTGCCTATGTGCAGGGCCGCAGCGCGCAACACGCGCAACAGGCGGCGGTGCTGGACGCGCTGCTGCAGCGACCGGCCTGGCACCAGCGCGTGCACGACGCCGTGCTGGTGCCCCTGGCCGATGCCCATGCCGCACGCGCGGCCCAGCAGGCAGCTACCGCCGCGCAAACGCGCGTGGAGTTCTTCACCATGGTCCGGGGAGAGGACTGACATGATTGCCAACCAACCGATGCTGTCCACCGCCACGTCGCTGGTGCCAGGCTTCGACAACCCGGTCGACGACGCCCAGCAGGTATTCCGCGCCACGCTGCATGCCTTTGCCCATCCCGGGCAAGTCCAGTCCCTGCCGGCGACCACCGGCCTGCCTGACGGCCTGTCGCCGGCGCTTGCCGCGCTGCTGCTGACGCTGGCCGATCCCGACACCCCGGTGTGGCTGCCGGCGGGCGTGCCCGCCGCCGCGCGCGCTTTCCTGCGCTTCCATTGCGGCTGCCCGCTGACCGACGACCTCCGCGCCGCCACCTTTGTGTGCGTGCCCGCCGGCCACGCCATGCCGGCACTGGCCGACTGCGCGCAGGGCGAGCCCGCGTTCCCGGACCGTTCGGCCACGCTGCTGGTGGAAGTCGACTCGCTCGACGACGGCGACATCTTCACGCTGCGCGGCCCCGGTATCGAGCGCACGCAAACGCTGCGCGTGGCCGGCCTGCCGGCCGGCTTCCGCGGCGCCTGGCACGCCAACAACGCCGGCTTTCCGCTGGGCGTCGACCTGCTGCTCGCCAGCGGCGACCGGTTCTGCGCGCTGACGCGCACCACGCAGATGGAGGCCTGACATGTACGTAGCTGTCAAAGGTGGCGAACGCGCCATCCTGAATTCTTACCAGATGCTCGACGCCTACCGCCGCGGCGACACGACGTTGCCCGAACTGACGCTGGCGCAGATCCGCGAGCAGATGCCGCTGGCCGTCTCGCGTGTGATGGCCGAGGGCTCGCTGTACGACCCGCACCTGGCCGCGCTGGCGCTGAAGCAGGCCGCCGGCGACCAGATCGAGGCGGTGTTCCTGCTGCGCGCTTACCGGACCACGCTGGCGCGCTTTGGCTATACCGTACCGGTCGATACCGGCGCAATGCGCCTGCAGCGCCGGATTTCATCGACCTTCAAGGACGTGCCCGGCGGGCAGGTACTCGGGCCGACCTACGACTACACGCAGCGCCTGCTGGACTTTTCTCTCGAAGCCGGCCGCGATCCCGCACCGCTGCCGCCTTCGGCGGAGCCGCTGCCCGCCAGCATGCCGCGCGTGACCGGCCTGCTGGAGGCGGAACAACTGGTCGAAGCCGACCAGATCCCCGCCGACGACCCCGCCCCGCCCGACCTGACGCGCGAGCCGCTGACCTTCCCCGCCAGCCGCGCCGCGCGCCTGCAGAACCTGGCGCGCGCCGATGAAGGCTTCCTGCTGTCGATGGGCTATTCCACGCAGCGCGGCTATGGCAACTCGCACCCGTTCGCGGCGGAAATCCGTTATGGCACCGTTGAGGTCGAACTGTTCGCCGAAGAACTCGGCTTCGCGGTGACGATCGGCGAAGTCGAGCTGACCGAATGCCAGATGGTCAGCCAGTTCACCGGCAACGCCGACGAAGCGCCGCGCTTCACGCGTGGCTACGGGCTGGTGTTCGGCTACAACGAGCGCAAAGCCATGTCGATGGCGCTGACCGACCGCGCCATGCGCGCCGCCGAACTGGGCGAGGCCGCCGACGCCCCGGCCAACGATATCGAATTCATGCTGTACCACAGCGACAACGTCGAGGCCTCCGGCTTCGTGCAGCACCTGAAGCTGCCGCACTACGTGGACTTCCAGGCCAACCTGGAACTGCTGCGCCGCCTGCGCGGCGAACAGGAAGGCACGAACGCCGCAGCGCCGGCCCAACCCAAGCAACCCGCGCAACCCGAATCGCATCCACAGCCCCAGCCGCAAGAGGAGACGCTGGCATGACCGCCGCGAACGCATCCGCCGCCACGGGCATCGCCCGCGACGAGCACTACAACTTCGGTTACCTCGACGAATCGACCAAGCGCATGCTGCGCCGCGCCCTGCTCAAGGCCGTGGCGATCCCCGGCTACCAGGTCCCGTTCGGCAGCCGCGAAATGCCGCTGCCCTACGGCTGGGGCACGGGCGGCATCCAGGTCACCGCCGCCATCATCGGCAAGCCCGACACGCTGAAGGTGATCGACCAGGGTTCCGACGACACCACCAACGCCATCAATATCCGCCGCTTTTTCGGCCGCGTGACCGGCGTCCAGACCACCGAGCGCACCGCCGAGGCGTCCATCATCCAGACCCGCCACCGCATTCCGGAAACGCCGCTGCACGCGGGCCAGACCATCGTGTTCCAGGTGCCGATCCCCGAGCCGCTGCGCTGGCTGGAGCCAAGCGAGACCGAGACCCGCACCATGCACGCGCTGTCGGAGTATGGCGCGATGCATGTGAAGCTCTATGAAGACATTGCCCATCACGGGCATATCGCCACCACCTACGACTATCCCGTGATCGTCAACCAGCGCTACATGATGCGGCCCTCGCCGATTCCCAAGTTCGACAACCCCAAGCTCGACCGCAGCCCCGCGCTGATGCTGTTCGGCGCCGGGCGCGAGAAGCGCGTCTATGCCGTGCCGCCGTATACCTCGGTAAAGAGCCTGGATTTCGCCGACCATCCGTTCACGGTCGAGAAATGGACGAGCTGCTGCGCGCAATGCGGCGCCACCGACAGCTACCTGGACGAAATCATCACCGACGATGCCGGCACGCGCATGTTCGTCTGCTCCGACACAGAGTACTGCGCCGATCGCCAGGCCGGGCAAGCGGTCAAGCACGCCGCGGGAGGTGCCCAATGAGCACGACCCCGCTGCTGTCGGTGCGCAACCTGACGCGCACCTGGGACGGCCTGCATGGCTGCCATGACGTCAGCTTCGACCTCTATCCCGGCGAAGTGCTGTGCGTGGTCGGCGAATCCGGCTCGGGCAAGAGCACGCTGCTGCAGGCCTTGTCGATGCAGGCGCCGCCGCAGCGCGGCAGCGTCAGCTACGACATGCGCGAATCCGGCCTGACCGACCTGGCCACGCTATCCAGCGCACGCATGCGGCTGCTGGCGCGCACCGACTGGGGCTTCGTGCGCCAGCATGCCCGCGACGGCCTGCGCATGCAGGTCAGCGCCGGCGCCAATATCGCCGAACGCTTGATGGCGGTGGGCGAACGCCACTACGGCAACCTGCGCGAAGTCGCCGGAAGCTGGCTGGAGAAAATGGAGATCGACCTGGCCCGCCTCGACGATGTCCCCGGCACGTTCTCCGGCGGCATGCAGCAGCGCCTGCAGATCGCGCGCAACCTGGTCACGCATCCGCGGCTGGTGTTCATGGACGAGCCCACCGCCTCGCTCGATGTCTCGGTGCAGGCGCGCCTGCTCGACCTGTTGCGCCGCCTGGTCTCCGATCTCGGCCTGGCCGCCGTGCTGGTCACGCACGACCTCGCCGTCGCGCGCCTGCTGGCGCACCGCACGCTGGTGATGCAGGGCGGCCGCGTGGTCGAGCAAGGCCTGACCGACCAGATCCTCGATGACCCGCAGCACCCCTACACGCAGCTGCTGGTCTCCTCCATCCTGCAAGGCTGACGACGATGCAAGCAGACAATGCACAGAAGCTGAAGAAGCTGGTTGAGGTCCGCGGCCTCGGCAAGATGTTTACGCTGCACAACCAGGGCGGCATCCGCCTGCCAGTGCTGAATGCAATCGACTTCGACGCCGCGCGCGGCGAATGCCTGGTGCTGTCGGGACCTTCGGGCACCGGCAAAAGCACGCTGCTGCGCTGCCTCTACGGCAATTACCTCGCCACCGAAGGCAGCATCCGCCTGCGCGACACCAGCGCCGACGGCGAGCCGTGGGTCGAGCTGAACAACGCCCCCGAACAGCGCGTGCTGAAGCTGCGCCGCGACGTGATCGGCTACGTCAGCCAGTTCCTGCGCGCGATCCCGCGCGTGTCGGCGCTGGACGTGGTGGCCGATCCGCTGCAACAACGCGGCACCAGTCATGACGAAGCGCGCGCCCGTGCCGAGGTGTTGCTGGAACGCCTGAACCTGCCGCGCCGGCTGTGGGAACTGCCGCCGGCCACCTTCTCGGGCGGCGAGCAGCAGCGCGTCAACATTGCCCGCGGGCTGATCGGCGGCCACCCGATCCTGCTGCTCGACGAGCCCACCGCCTCGCTCGATGCCGACAACCGCGCAGTGGTGGTCGATCTGATTCGCGAGGCACTGGCCGAAGGCCGCGCCCTGATCGGCATCTTCCACGACGAGGCGGTGCGCGACGCCGTGGCTACGCGCCTGCTGCCGCTGCAGCCCGCCACTGCTCCTGCCCTCGCCCCCCAATTGCCAGTGACTGGCCAGTAACTGTCCAGAACAACGGAGCCGGACATGACCGCAACCTACCTGACGCACGCCACCCTGGTGCTGCCCGACCGCGTGCTGCATGACAGCGCGCTGCTGATCGAGGACGGCCATATTGCCGCCATCGAGCCAGCCGCCGCGCCGGCGCACGCCGACGTGATCGACCTGCGCGGCCACACCGTAATGCCGGGACTGGTCGACGTGCATTGCGATGCCATCGAGAAAGAGGTGGAACCGCGCGCCAACGTGCTGTTCCCGCTGGATTTCGCCGTGGCCCAGGTCGACCGCCGCAACGCCGCTGCCGGCATCACTACGCCGTACCATGCGCTCTCCTTTGCCGGCAATCACTTCGGCGTGCGCAACGTCGACACCGCGGCCACGCTGGTGCGCACCGTGGCCGCGTTCCGCAGCCACAGCCTGGTCGACAACCGCATCCATTGCCGCTATGAAGTGACCGATGCCGGCGCCGTGCCGGTGCTGGAAATGCTGATGGCCGAGGGCGTGGTTGACCTGCTGTCGGTGATGGACCATTCGCCGGGCCAGGGCCAGTTCAAGACGCTGGACGCCTACCTCGCCTACATGATGGGCAACCACGGCATGACCCGCGACGAAGCCACCGACGCCGCCGACAAGAAAGCTGCCGCGCTGGACGGCGCGCATGAGCGCGTGAACCGGCTGGTGGCGCAGGCGCACCGGCTCGGCATCCCCACGGCCAGCCACGATGACGATTCCCCGCAGCGCATCGCCGCCATGCAGGCGCTGGGCGTGCGCATGAGCGAGTTCCCGATCAACCTGGAGACCGCGCAAGCCGCCTGCGCGCAGGAGTTGCCGACCATCCTGGGCGCGCCCAACGTGCTGCGCGGCAAGAGCCAGAGCGGCTCGATGCGCGCGATCGACGCCATCCACGCCGGTGTCGGCACTATCCTGTGCTCGGACTACCAGCCGTCAACGCTGATCGCCGCGGCCTATGCCGCCGCCCGGCAGGCGGAGCTGCCGCTGAACGAAGCGCTGGCGCTGGTGACGGCAAACCCCGCGGAAGCCTGCCTGCTGCGCGACCGGGGCCGGCTGACGCCGGGGCTGCGTGCCGACGTGATCGCCGTGGCCAGCGTGGCCGGCCAGCCGATGGTCACCCATACGTGGTCGGGGGGGCGGATGGTATTCGCAGCGGGGTATCGTGGCGGCAAGCCGGAAACAAGCGCTACGTCCCGCCAGGAGGCAATACAGGCGGTAGCCTGATCGACGGCTTGCGCTTCATCTGACGGCAAAAGCCTGAAGCATCGGTGTCTCTGCATGCCGGACGACGCCGGACTTGTCGGCCACCCACGCCGCCACGGGGTGGCCGGACGGCAGCGGGTCGCTCAGCGACGTTTCATCCGCAGCGCCGATGCGGTACATCTTTGTCGCGGCGGACCAGGGACTCCTCCTCTTGCCGGGCGCCGACAATGCGGTTGCCTTCGCGCAGGGTGGTCAACTTCTGGCAGAGCTTGCCCAAGCCTGCTTTCTGAGCCGCGATGGAAGCGAGCCCTAAGGCAACGGATCCGCCGGCAACACGCTCAACCCCGACGCGCTGGTCGACATGGTCCTGCGCTGGCTCCTGAGCACACCGTTCTCGTCGAACTCAAACAGCACCGTCGACGACCGGATGGAGCCGCCGGCGAACAGCGGCCCGATGAAGGGAATAAAGCTCTCGGGATGCGGCCGGGAACTCGCGAAGGAATAGACCAGGATGGTCGAGCCGTTGCTGAGCGTCGTCTCCGAGGTCGGCTTGCCGAGTTGCGCGGTCACGTCGTCAAGCGTGGAGAAGTCGAGCAGGAAATTTTCCAGATGCTCCTGCCGGACGTCGACGCCCGTCGAAACGCAGGCAGCCAGCATCGCGCTGGCTGCGATCAGGGCGTGAACACGCTTCATGTTGTCACCGCCGTACCGTTGTGCGTGGCTAGTGTCATGAGTTGGAAGTTCGTTGCAACGAACTTGCGATTCATGGCACTAGGGCCGTGATGCCAGCGTAGCCCCGCATTGCGTCCGGCATGCCCGTTCCCAAAGCATAGTCTCTCCACGCCGCGTTGGTCCGGGTCTTCCGCAGTGCGCCGTCCGGCCGGACTGACCCTGCGTCGCAGGTGTCCCCGACGCCATTTGCGGCGTGCATCCTGTCGTACACTAGGCACTGGCCCCCGCACTCCGGCTTGCGGTACAGATTTGTACTGCCCGCCTTGACTCTGCTCAAGCCTTTATCCGCCGAGAGCTAGCAAACTGGCATCCATGACTTTTCCTACTTCGCCATCCGGCACGCCCCGCGCTGCCGATGCTGGTCAATCCAGCGCATCCTTCGGGTCCCATCGCACCCTGCCCTTGCCACGCGGCCGCTTTGGGTGGATCACCGGCATCGTCAGCTGGATCGTGCTGGTTGCCAGCACCCTGTTCTGGTGTGCACTGTTGTTCCCGCTGGCGCTTCTGAGGCTGGTGCTGCCTTTTGCCGCGGTCCGCCGGCGCGTCGATCCCGTGCTGAATGGCATTGCCGCGGCGTGGATTTCCTGGACTTCCGGCTGGTTCGCGCGCATCCAGCAGGCGCCGTGGGATGTCCAGGGCAATACCGGGCTGCGCTACGCGGACTGGTACCTGGTCAACTGCAACCACCAGTCGTGGGCCGATATCTTTGTGCTGCAGCGTACGCTGAACCGGCGCATCCCGTTGCTGAAGTTTTTCCTGAAGCAGCAGCTGATCTATGTGCCGGTGATCGGGCTGGCCTGGTGGGCGCTGGACTTTCCGTTCATGAAGCGCCATGGCAAGGCGGAACTGCGCCGCAACCCGGCGCTGCGGCGCCAGGACCAGGAAACGGCGCGGCGCGCGTGCGAAAAATTCTCGCTGGTGCCGACCAGCGTGATGGTGTTTGCCGAAGGCACACGCTTTACCGAGGCCAAGCGTGCTTCCCAGGCCTCGCCATACCGCCACCTGCTCAAGCCCAAGGCGGGCGGGCTGGCGGTGGCGCTGAATGCGATGGGAACGCGCTTCCGCTCGATGATCGACGTGACCATCGCCTATCCCGACGGCGTGCCGAGCTTCTGGGACCTGGCTTGCGGCCGCGCCGGCATGGTGGTGGTGCGCATGCACCAGTTGCCGGTGCCGCCGGCGTTCTGCGAGGCCGACTACGCCACCGACAAGGCGTTCCGCACCGAATTCCACCAATGGCTGGCACGGCAGTGGCAGGACAAGGACGATGAGATCGAGGCCTTGACTACCCCGCGCGCCAGCTGACCGCGCACACATTGCCCGGCTGCCGCCCTGCTACCCCGGCAGCCGCTCCACCGCCCGCTTGCCCTGGCTGACCGCCGCCGTCACCGATGGACTGCCGGCGTTGTCGCTGTTGGCAATGCTGACATTGCCGACCCCGGCCAGGTTCGGCCAGGCCGCGTCGGCTGCGACGTTCTCCCCAGCCACGCTGTCCGGCATATAGCTGTAGCCGTGCGCCCAGCGATTCACCGTGATGCCGCGGATGACTTTGCTGGCGCTGAAGCCGGCATGCCCCAGCATCCGGTCAAGCTGCGCGCGGATGTCCCGCTCGAGCGCGTCGAACGGGGTCCCGAGCAGGAAGGCACGGCCAGCGCGGAAACGGTCGCGGGCGCGCATGCCGCTGTCGGGCACGGTTGGCACATAAAGCATGTGCAGCACCGCAGGGTCGGACGGGCGAGATCCCGCGGGCGGCTCCAGCCACAGGTCGGTGTACGTCATGGCCGGCGCGTGAATGCGCCGCGCGCGCAGCGCGGCGAAGGCCTGCCAGTTGTCGAGCGCCACCTTGGTGTAGACCAGCGGGGCCTTGGCCTCATCGCGCAGCACCGACTTCTGTGCCGCCGGCAGCGACGGCAGCAAGTACGGGATCATCATGTTGTAGCCTGCCAGCACCACGTGGCGCGCTTCGACACGGTGCAGGTTGCCGTTCCAGCCGTAGGTCACGCGAGTGATGTTGCCATCGGGCTCGACCGCGATCGCGGTGCTGTTCAGCCGCAGCCGCACCGGCGCGCCGTCGCGGTCCAGCCGGCTGTAGTCGAAAGCGGCGGCAGCCACGTCGGCCGGGGTGGCAATCGACGCCACGCCGGGAATCAGGCTGTGCACCATCAGCCGCGCCAGCGAGGCGTTGCCATCGGGGAACCACAGGCGCGAGGCCGGAGACTTGCCCAGCCGGCTGTTCGGCGCCGGCGCGGGCATGTTGGCACCGGCGGGCAGCCCGATCGCGATGGCGTCGGCCACCGATATGCCGTCGGCATCGAGCGCATAGGCATCATTGCTGCGGCTGCGCAGAAAGCGCAGCGCCGGCAGGCCGAGGCCGGCCTTGTCGCGCAGGAAGGCGGCGTAGCGCATGGTACGTAGCGCGGCGGCGCGTGCAGTGCCTTCCAGACCGGGCAAGTAGTCGGTGGTGCCGGCCGCCAGACGGGCCAGCGCGGCGCGGTCCGCTGCGGGCAGCGGCGCCAGATTGAGGAAGCGCTGCAAGGCCGCGGCGTCAGGGCCCTGCGCGCGCAGGCCATTGCGTGCATCAACCAGCTCGCCGAAGGGATCGCCGCCGACCCACTGGTCGCGGCCGAAATGCTCGGCGTCGAAGAACACGGCGCGGCCCATGCCCAGCGCGGCATATGGGTCTGACGGCGGCGCGGCTGGCATGCGCGCGGGATCGAGGCCAATGCCGGCCAGCAACTCCCGCATGGCAGCGTCGCTGGCCGCGCCGGGCGGCATCTCGGCGCTGCCGCCATAGGTGACCAGACGCTGGCCACGGACGGTGAATTCGTTGCGCTTGGCATGGCCGCCGAAGTCGTCGTGGTTGTCGAGAATCAGGATGCGCCGGGCGGCGCCGAAACGGCGCCGGTAGAACCACGCCGCCGCCAGTCCGCTCAGCCCGCCGCCGACCACGACCAGGTCAAAGGCCTCGCGAGCCAGCACCAGGGGATATTTGGCACCCTCGCGCGCCAGACCGTGGGCCAGCGTATACGTGCCGGCATGGTTGCCGCGCAGCCCGGTCAGGGCCGGCGGATAGCCGGCGTTTGCCGCACCGCCCTGCTGCGCGTGCAGCCATTGCACCGGCGTCAGCCCGGCGGCAATGGTCAGCGCCGTGCCATTGAGGAAGTCTCTGCGCGTGATCGTCATCGGATGCTCTTCGGAAAGCGGTGTGTGCCGGAGCGCTGTACTTCAGCGCTGTACTTCAGCGCTGTGCCGCCAGCGCCTTGCGCCGCGCGGCCACGTCGGCTTCAGTCACCGGCCCGGCGCGGTTGCCCCAGCCGCGCCGGATAAAAGTCAGCACACTGGCCAGTTCCTGGTCGTCCAGCGTCCAGCCATAACCGGGCATGTGGTAGTCAGTGGCGGCGGTGCCGACGCGCGCAGTGACGGCGCCATCGAGCAGCAGGTTGACCAGCGACGCCGGATCGGGATCGGCCACGGTAGGGTTGCCTGCCAGCGGCGGGAACACGCGCGCAAATCCCTTGCCGTCGGCGCCATGGCACGGCATGCAGTACACCGCGTACTGGCGTGCGCCCGGCAGGTCGAAGCGGCCCTGGTGCAGTTGCTGCATGGTGGCCGGATCGGGGCGGAACGGCTTGTCCTCGCCGCGCGCGCCAGGCAACGACTTGAGGTAGGCCGCCACGGCATTGAGGTCGCCCGGACTCATGTGTTGCGTGGCGGTGGAGATAACGGTGGACATTGGCCCGAACGAGGTCGCGTGCGCATTGCGCCCGGTGCGCAGGAACTCGGCAATGTCCGCGCGCGACCATGCGCCAAGGCCGGTGACCTGGTCGCCGGTCAGGTTGGTCGCGGACCAGCCTTCCACGCTGGCGCCTGACAGGAAGTGGCGGCTACGCTCGTCCAGGCCTTTCTCGGCGAACAACCGGCCGCGAGGCGTGTGGCAGGCACCGCAGTGGGCCACTGCCTGCACCAGGTAGGCGCCGCGGTTCCAGGCGTCGCCGCGCGCGGGCTCGGTGCGCACCGGATCATCGTCGAGAAACAGCAGGTTCCACACCGATAGCAGCGAACGCATGCCATACGGAAAGCGCAGCTGCGGCGCGGGGTTGCGCTGCGCCACCGGCACGACATCCGCGCGCAGATAGGCATACAGCGCGGCCACGTCGTCGGCACGCATGCGGGCATAGGACGGGTAAGGCATGGCCGGATACAGGCGCTTGCCGTCGCGCGCCAGGCCCTTGCGCAGTGCGCGGTCAAACTCGGCCAGCGTATAGGCGCCGATGCCGGTGGCCGCGTCGGGGGTGATATTGGTCGAGTGGAGCGTGCCGACGGCGGTGCGGATCGGCAACCCGCCGGCAAACGGCTTGCCGCCTTCGCGGGTATGGCATGCCGCGCAGTTGGCGATGCGCGCGAGATAGCGGCCGCGCTCGACCTGCTGCGCCTCGGTGGCGCCTGCGGCCAGTGCCGGACGGGCCTGGCAGGCAACCAGCAGCGCCAGGGAAAGCCACAGCCAGGGCAACCATCGCGCCGGCAGCAAAGCGGCGGCGCAATGCCGCCCCGTCGGGCGAGACATGGGTCGATCAGCTTGTTGTTGTGATGGGAATGTAACGCGACGCAACTGCTCAGGCTGTCGTCACGGCCGGCACGGTCCTTGCCGCTGCCGACGCGCTCGAGACCGCCCAGTTGGCGGCCAGCACCAGGCAGACCACCAGCCCCGCGGCCACGGCCACGCCGGTCAGGATCAGCGGCACCGGACGCAGGTTTTCCAGGTCGCGCTGGTGCTCCTGGCCCTTGCGCAGGCCAAAAAAGCCCCACAGCACGGTCCGCAATAGCCTCAACGGGTTCATTGTCTCTCCTTGCACGAAAGCCGATGGCGACGACAACCGATTATGGCCGCCGGCCGCCAGCCATAACAGCATCAGATACCGGGAATATTTACGTATCAGTTGCCCGGCCGGGGCGATAATGCCACCTCGCACCCCGCCCCCGACAGCGCCCCATGAAACGGTACGAAGCCCTGGCCGAAACCCTGGCCGCCGATATCCGCAACGGCAGCCTGCCGCCCGGCACCCGCCTGCCGTCGATCCGCAAGACCGTGGCGCAATACGGCGTCAGTCCCTCCACCGCGTTCCAGGCCTACTACCGGCTGGAAGAGCGCGGCCTGGTGCGCGCGCGCGAGCGTTCCGGCTACTACGTGGCGGGGCCGGCGCGGCGCGACCTGCCGCAGCCGCAGGCTCGGCCGGCGCGGCAAGTCTCGACCCAGGTCGACATCTCCAAGCTGGTGTTCGCGGTGCTGGAGAGCGCGCGCGACCGCAAGCTGGTGCAGTTTGGCTCAGCCTTTCCGTCGCCCGAACTGTTCCCGTGGGAGCGGCTGGGCAAGTCGCTGGCGCGGGCCGGCCGTGCGCTGGATCCGTGGCATTCGGTCAACGACCTGCCGCCCGGCAACGCGGCGCTGCGGCGGCAGATTGCGCTGCGCTACCTCGGCGCGGGGGCGCCGCAGCCGGCCGAGGAACTGGTCGTCACCAACGGCGCGCTGGAGGCGCTGAACCTGTGCCTGATGGCCGTGACCCAGCCGGGCGACGTGGTCGCGATCGAGTCGCCGGGGTTCTATGCCGCGCTGCAGGCGCTGGAACGGCTGCGCCTCAAGGCGCTGGAGATCCCGGTCGATCCGGCGCAGGGCATTGACCTGGGCGCGCTCGACCACGCGCTGTCGCGCCACCCGGTCAAGGCCTGCTGGTTCATGACGCAGTTCCAGAATCCGCTCGGCGCCAGCATGTCGGAGGACAAGAAGAAGGCGCTGGTGGCCCTGCTCGCACGTCATCAGGTGCCGCTGATCGAAGACGATGTCTACGGCGAGCTTTATTTCGGCAACCGCTGCCCGCTGCCGGCCAAGGCCTTCGATACGCAGGGGCTGGTGATGCATTGCAGTTCGTTCTCGAAAACGCTGTCGCCGGGCTTTCGCATCGGCTGGGTGGCGCCGGGCCGCTTCGGCGAGGCGATCCAGCGGCTCAAGCTGATGACCACGCTGTCGGCCGGCGTGCCTGCCCAGGTCGCGCTGGCCGAGTACCTGCAGCACGGCGGCTACGACAAGCACCTGCGCCGCCTGCGCCATGTCCTGGAAATGCAGCAGGGCCAGATGCTCGACGCCATCGGACGGCATTTCCCGGAGGGCGTGCGCGTATCGCGGCCGGATGGCGGTTACTTCCTGTGGGTCGAGTTCGCGCCGGGCTTTGACGCGCTGGCGCTGCACCATGCCGCGCTGGAGGCCGGAATCGGGCTGGCGCCGGGGCCGATCTTCTCGGCGCGGCAGGGCTACCGCAACTGCATCCGGCTCAACTACGGGCATTTGTGGAACGACGAGGCGGAGGCGGCAATCGCCACGCTCGGCCGACTGATCGCGCAACAGACAGCCTGAGCGGTCTCAGCGGTCTCAGCGGTCTCAGCGCGCATCGCGGCGGCGGCGCAGCGCCCATTCCAGCGTCTCGAACGCGGCCTGCACGGCGAGCGCCAGCACCGCGGCCGGGATCGCGCCGGCCAGCAGCAGCGTGGTGTCGTTGAGCGCCAGCCCGGTGGCGATGCGCTCGCCAAAGCCGCCGGCGCCGACGAACGCGGCGATCGTGGCCGTGCCCACGCTGATGATGGCGGCGGTCTTGACGCCGGCCAGCAGCACCGGCAGCGCCAGCGGCAGTTCGACGTAGCGCAGTACCTGGCCGCCGCGCAACCCGAGCGCGCGGGCCGCGTCGCGCATGCCCGTTGGCACCTGCTCCAGTCCGGTAGCGGTGTTGCGCACGATCGGCAGCAGCGCATACAGGAACAGTGCCACCAGCGCCGGCCACACGCCGATGCGGCCCAGCAGCGGGATCAGCATCGCCAGCAAGGCCAGCGACGGCACGGTCTGCAGCACGCTGACGGCGCCCAGCACCACCTGGCCGGTGCGCCGGCGGCGCGCGGCCAGGATGCCCAGCGGCACGCCGGCCAGCGTGGCAGCGCCGACCGCGCCGGCCACCAGTCCGACATGGCGCCGCGCCAGCCGGTTGGTATCGGGGCCAAGCAGCGCGCCGAGCAGGCCGCGACCGCTGGTACCTGCCGCAGCGGCCTCGGATGCCGGCGCTGCTGCCGTTTCGGTGCCGGGGTTCGGGCCATGGGCCAGGAACTCTCGCGCGACGAGATCGAACGGCTTGCGGTCAATCTCCGCCGCGGCGTTCATCGCCACCATGTCGGCCGCGCTGATGCGGCCCGACAAGCGCTGCAGCGCCTGCCACGCCTGAGGGAAGCGCTGCGGCACGTCCAGCCGGTACACCACCACGGCGTCATAGCGCGGGAAATAGCGGCGGTCATCTTCGAGCACGCGCAGCCGGTACTTGAGGATCTTGGCGTCGGTCGAATAAATGTCGATGGCATCCACCTGCCCCGCTGCCAGCGCCTCATAGGCAACGCCGTGGTCCAGCCCGGCCGGCTGCTGCGGCAGGCGATAGCGGCTGGCAAGACCGGGCCAGCCGTCCGCCCGGCCGAGGAATTCATGCGACAGGCCCAGCCGCAGCCGTGGCTGCGCTGCCAGGTCGCTGAGCCGGCGCAGGTGGGGCGGGCGGGTATCGGAGACGGCCAGTGCGTAGGTATTTTCGAAGCCGAGCGGGATCGTGGCTCCCAGCCCCAGCGGGGCCAGCGCCCGCTGGATGGCCTCCAGGCCAGCGCCAGTCGGCAGCTTCAGGATCTCGGCGGCGAGCGTGCCGGTGTACTCGGGATAGAGGTCGATGCTGCCGGCCTTGAGCGCCTCGAACACGATCGCGGTATTGCCCAGCCCTTGCTGGTGCTGCGCGGTGCCAGGCGGGCCGGCGGCCTGCGTCAGCAGTTCGCCAAGGATGTAGGACTCGGTAAAGCGCTTCGAGCCGACGCGCAGCGGGTCGGCGGCCTGCGCGGGCTCCGCAACCAAAAGTGCTGTTGCCAGCACCCAAAGTGCCACGCGCCACAGCGTGGGCTTTTCATTGTTCTGTCGATTGCCACGGAGCCAGGCAAACACATCCGTCCTTTTGGTGGGCCGGTGTGCGTCCGGCATCTCTACATCATAGCTGCGGCATAGCCTTATCCCGAAATAGTATTTGCCATCTGCATGATGGACGCGTCAAAATCCGGATTACACATACATCGCCTACGCCCAACGCCCATCGCCAATGGAAATCCGGCAACTGGAAGCCTTCGCCGCCGTCGTGACCACCGGCAGCGTCACCGCCGCGGGCCGCCTGCTCGGCCGCTCGCAGCCGGCTATCACCCGCCTGATCCAGGAGCTGGAGGCCGAACTCGGCTTTGCACTGTTTACCCGTAGCGGCCCGCGCGTCAGTCCGACGGAACAGGGTTTCCTCCTCTACGACGAAGTCGAGCAGACGCTGGCCGGCATGCAGCAGATCCGCAACCGGGCCGCGGCGCTGGCGCGCGGCGACGGCCGGCCACTGCGCATCGCGGCCACGCCGGCACTGGCCGCCGGCCTGCTGCCGCCCGCGCTGGCGCTGGCGTTCGAGCGCGGCCTGTGCGCGCCGGAACGCGTGGCCGTGCAAGGCGTATCGCCTGAACAGGTGGTCCATGCCGTGCTGACCGGCGCCGCCGACATCGGGCTGAACAGCCTGCCGCTGGAACACCGCGGCGTGACCGTGCACTGGATCGGCCAGTCGGCATGCGTGGCGGCGGTTCGCGACGACGATCCGCTCGCGGCACAGGCAGCGATTTCATTGCAGGATTGCCGCGCGCGCCGCATCGTCACCATGTTGAACCCCTACCGGTTGCGCCGCCGCGTGGACCGGGCGCTGGCCAGTGCGGGCGTGCCGGCTGCCGGCGTGATCGACACCAACACCTCGATCAACGCGCTGACGCTGGTCCGCGCCGGCCTTGGCGTTGCGCTGCTGGAGCCCGTGACCGCGCGCGGGCTGCCTTTGACCGACATCGCGGTGCGCCCGATCGACGCGGATATCCCGTTCTACTTCGGCGTCATTACGCCGCAGGCGCGCCCGGCCAGCACCGCCGTGCTGGCGCTGGTGCAAGCGGTGGCCGACGCCGCCGCGGCGCTGCTGCCAGACCTGCTGCTGCGCGACCCGACCGAGCACGGCGCGCTGCTGCAATCGCTGTACGGCGACACCGGCGCTGGCACCGACTTGTTTTCACCGGACACCGACCTTCCCAGCCATGACTGACCTCACCGATTCCACCCCCGCCGGCCTGCCCGCCCTCGAGGCACGCCTGCGCCAGGATCTGTCCTGGCTGGAACTGCCCGCCAAGCCGTGGACCATGCCGAGAACCCACGACGGCCGTGACGTGCTTGACGTCGCCGTGATCGGCGGCGGCATGGCCGGCCTGGCGGCCAGCGCCACGCTGGCGCAGCTTGGCATCCGCGTGCGCGCCTTCGACCGCGCGCCGGCAGGCTTCGAAGGCCCATGGGCCACCACGGCGCGCATGGAAACGCTGCGCTCTCCCAAGCAGCTGATCGGCCCCGCGCTGGGCTTGCCGGCGCTGACCTTCCGCGCCTGGTTCGAGGCGCAGTTCGGTGAAGACGCGTGGCAGGTGCTGGACAAGATCCCGAGGCTGCAATGGATGGACTACCTGCGCTGGTACCGGAAGGTGCTGGACCTCGATATCCGCAACGAGCACCGCGTCGAACAGATCGTGCCGCGCGCCGATGGCCTGGTGTCGCTGTCCATGCAGTCCCCCGAGGGCCCGCTGACTGTCCTCGCGCGCCGCGTGGTGCTGGCGACCGGCCGCGACGGCCTCGGCGGCGCCTACGTGCCGCCGCTGGCGGAGGCGCTGCCGCGCCACCTGTGGGCGCACTCGTCCGACGAGATGGATTACGCCACCCTGCGCGGCAAGCGCGTGGGCGTGGTCGGCGCCGGTGCATCGGCGATGGACAGCGCCGCCACCGCGCTCGAAGCCGGCGCGGCCAGCGTGGAGATGCTGGTGCGGCGCGAGGACATCCCGCGCGTCAACAAGAGCAAGGGTGCCGGCAACCCGGGGCTGACGCACGGCCACTATGGCCTGCCGGATGCCTGGAAATGGCGGCTGCGCCATTACATCAACGCGGAGCAGGTGCCGCCGCCGCGCGGCAGCACGCTGCGGGTGTCGCGCCACGACAATGCGCATTTCAATCTGGGCGTGGCGCTGGAATCGGTCGAAATCCGTGGCGACGCGCTGCATATCGGTACGCAGCGGGGCACCTTCGAGCTGGATTTCCTCATCTTCTCGACTGGGTTCCGGATCGACCTGGAAACTCGGGCGGAATTTTCCGCCTTTGCCCCGCATATCCGCTACTGGCGAGACCGCTATGTGCCACCGGCGGGCCAGGAAGATCGCGAGCTGTCCGATTCGCCGGATCTGGGCGAATCGTTTGAGTTCCAGGAAAAATCCCCGGGCGCGTGCCCGGGCCTGTCGCGCATCCACTGCTTCTGCTACCCGGCAGCGCTGTCCCACGGCACCATTTCCGGCGATATCCCGGCGATCAGCGACGGCGCACGCCGGCTCGGGCAGGGCATCGCCGCGCTGCTGTACCAGGAAGACGTCGAGCTGCACTACGCCGCGCTGCAGGCCTTTGCCGAACCGGAAATCTTCGGCGACGAATGGACCCCGGCGCTGCTGCCGGCACAGCGCATCGCGCAAGCCTGACCGTAATCCTTTGAACCGACACCCGAACCAAGAGAGTCCGATGACCCAGACCTCCGCCCCCGCGGTCGACCTGATCGACCAGCTCACTGGCCTGGCGCCCCACAGCGCCACCCATGCGCTGCGCCACCGGCGCGACAAGGTCGTGGCCGCTACCCAGGGCAGCCATGACGCCCTGTTCGACCCGGCCCTGCCCGGCCTGTCGCTCGAAGAGCGCCTGCTGGTCGCGCTGTACGCGGCGCGCCTGACGCCGTCCGCGGCGCTGGCGGCGCACTATCGCGCGCGGCTGGAACAACTCGGCGCCGATGCCGCGCACGTGCGCGCCGCCGCCGAAGGCCAGCCTCAGGACATCGCCGAGCCGCGCCTGCGCGCGATGCTGGTGTTCACCCGCACGCTGATCGAAAAGCCTGTCGAAGGCGACAAGGCCGCGCTGCAGGCGCTGCCCGCAGCGGGCCTGAGCACGCCCGCCGTGGTCACGCTGGCGCAGCTGATTGCCTTCCTGTCGTACCAGGTTCGGCTGGTAGCCGGCCTGGACGCCTTGAAAGCATTGAACGACACCGCAGGAGCCCAGGCATGAGCGAGATCATCCAATCCCACGGCTTTACCAACGAAGTGCTGGACTGGAAGGCCTGGCTCGATATCGTCGAACTGGACCAGGCCACGCCCGAGCAGATCGCCGTGCTGGAAGAAAGTCATCCCAAGGCCAAGGTGCAGGACTATTACCGCTTCCTGGTGCACCAACCCGAGATCCTGCGCCAGCGCTCCACTGCCTTCAACGCCATCATGTACGCGCCCGGCGGCATGCCGCGCGCCGAGCGCGAGCTGGCCACCACGGTGGTGTCGCGCATCAATGGCTGCGTGTATTGCGCATCGGTGCATGCGCAGCGGTTCGAGCAGCTGGCCAAGCGCAACGACGTGATCAAGGAAGTGTTCGAGGATCCGCGCACTGCCGGCACTACCGACCGGGAAAAGGCGATCGCGCAGTTCTCGATCGCGCTGACGGAGCGGCCGGCGGCGGTGACCGCGGCGCAGCTCAAGCCGCTGCGCGATGCGGGGGTGACGGATGCCGAGATCCTCGACCTGATCCACTCAGTCGCAATCTTTGCGTGGGCGAACCGGTTGATGTTGAATCTTGGGGAGCCGGTGTTTCCGGATCAGGCTGAGAGCTGAGCGCTGAGCGCTGAGAGCTGAGAGCTGAGAGCCGAGAGCCGAGAGCCGAGAGCCGAGAGCCGAGGGCTCTGGCGCACAGTATACGCACGGGGCAAACCGAGTGTTCCTCCCCTCTCCCGCTTGCGGGAGAGGGGCCGGGGGAGAGGGCCGGCGGTGGCAGTACTGATCCGGTTCACTCCGTGGAGACTCCCGCCCTCTCCCCTGCCCCTCTCCCGCGCGCGGGAGAGGGGAGCCACAGCTTAGTTGCCGACGCCCTCGTAATGCACCGCCAACCAGACCGTCGGCTGCCCTTCGTCAGTCCACGCCACGCGATGCCGGCATTGCGCAGGCAAGTGCAGCCAGTCGCCGGGCCGCATCACATGCCGGCCTTCTTTACCCTCGATTTCCAGCGCAGCACTGCCGCTGACCAGCAGCACCCACTCGGCTTCCGCGCTGTCGTACCAGAACCCTTCCGGGCTGGCCTGCCCGTTGGAGACGATCCGCTCGATCTTCAGGCCAGGCCGCGCCAGCAGCGGCTGGAACACTTCTTCCGCCAGGTTCACCGGCACGTCGGCCAGCAAGCTTCCATGCTCGAGCACCATCACCGCCTCCCGAAGGTAACGTTGCGTTATTCCGCCGGCCCCGGCGCCAGCACGTCGCGCGCACCGTTGCGACCCATCGGCGATACCAGCCCGGCGACTTCCATCTGCTCGATCAAACGCGCCGCGCGGTTGTAGCCGATACGCAGCTGCCGCTGCACCGCCGAGATCGAGGCACGCCGGCTGGTCAGCACGAAGGACGCGGCTTCGTCGTACAGCGGGTCGGCTTCGCCATCGCCGCCGCCTTCGCCGAGCAGGTCGGCGCTGCTGGCCTCGGCCGGGTCGCCGGCCAGGATGGCTTCATCGTAGTCCGGCTCGCCAAACTGTTTCCAGTGCTCCACCACACGGTGCACTTCCTCGTCGGCGACGAAGGCGCCATGCACGCGCTGCGGGTAGCCGGTGCCCGGCGGCAGGAACAACATGTCGCCCTGCCCCAGCAGGCTTTCGGCGCCCATCTGGTCGAGGATGGTGCGCGAATCGATCTTCGACGAAACCTGGAACGCGACGCGCGTCGGGATATTGGCCTTGATCAGCCCGGTGATCACGTCTACCGACGGGCGCTGTGTCGCCAGGATCAAATGGATACCGGCGGCGCGGGCCTTCTGGGCCAGGCGTGCGATCAATTCTTCGATCTTCTTGCCGGCGACCATCATCAGGTCAGCCAGCTCGTCGATCACCACCACGATCATCGGCAGCCGCGACAGCGGCTCGGGCGCGTCCGGCGTCAGAGAGAACGGGTTGGGCACCTTGCGCTCCGCAGCTTCGGCAGCGCGGATCTTCTGGTTGTAGCCGGCCAGGTTACGCACGCCCAGTGCCGACATCAGCTTGTAGCGCTTTTCCATCTCGCCGACGCACCAGTTGAGCGCGTGCGCGGCCTGCTTCATGTCGGTGACCACCGGCGAGAGCAGGTGCGGGATGCCCTCGTAGACCGACAACTCGAGCATCTTGGGGTCGATCATGATCAGGCGCACGTCTTCCGGCGTGGCCTTGTACAGCATCGACAAGATCATTGCGTTGACCGCGACCGACTTGCCCGAGCCGGTGGTACCGGCCACCAGCAGGTGCGGCGCGCGCGCCAGGTCGGTGACCACCGGGTTGCCGGTGATGTCCTTGCCCATCGCCAGCACCAGGCGCGAGTGGTGCGCCTGGAACGAGGCGGCCTGGACGATCTCGGACAGCCGGATCATCTGCCGGCGCGCGTTGGGCAGCTCCAGGCCCATGCAGGTCTTGCCCGGGATGGTCTCGACCACACGGATCGAGGTCACGCCGAGCGCGCGGGCCAGGTCCTTCATCAGGCCCACGACTTGTGCGCCGCGCACGCCCATGGCGGGCTCTACCTCGAAGCGCGTGATGACCGGGCCGGCATCGGCGCCGACCACCGCGACGGGTACCTTGAACTCGGCCAGGCGCTGCGCGATCAGTTCACCAGTTTCACAAAGGCGCTCTTCCGACACCTGTTCGCCGCTGTCGAGCTGGTTTTCCAGCAGGTCGGCGGGCGGCAGGCGGTAGTCGACCGGCGGGCGGGGCGCTGGCGGCTCGGGAACCGGTGCGGGAGCGGGAGCGGGCTGGCTCATGGCCAGCGGCACCGTGCGGCCGACCACGGCCGGCAGGACGATGCGGGGCTTGGCCACGGGCGCGGCGATCGCGGGCGCGGTGATCTCGGGTGTTGCGGACTCGGGCGTTGCGAGCTCGGATGCAGACGTTGCTTCCGCAGGTTCTGCTGCCACCTCGACCGCGGCGGCCGCTGCGTCTTCCTCAGGCTCGATAGCCTCAGTTAACTCGATTGCTTCTACCGCTTCTACCGCTTCTACCGCTTCTACTGCCTCTACTGCCTCTACTGCCTCTACTGCCTCTACTGCCTCTACTACCTCTACTACCTCTACTGCCTCTACTGCCTCTACCGCCTCTACCGCCTCAACTGCCGCCTCTACCGTTTTAGCTGGCTCAACCTCAGCCAACTCGACAAAGTCAGCCGACTCCAGAACCGCGGCGGCTTCAACGGCCTCGACGACCTCCGCCTCGGCAGCAGGTTCGCCTGTTTCTCTATCGACTACGGCTTCGCCGACCAGGCCGTTACCGTCCATCAGCGTTTCCGTGTCCCGGTCGGCGGCAGGTTCGGTTGAAGCCGGTGCAGCTCCGCTCCCCTCCTCCATCGCCGAGGTAGCGACGGCCTGTGCCACGGCACCGGCATCGTGAGTGTCGTCAGCTTGCAGTGCGCCCACTGGCTGGCTTTCCGGCTGTGTTTCGTCTGGTTGGACCAGGCCGTCTGCTTCAGCCTTCGGCGCAGCATCGATTTCGGCCGCCGCAGCCGTCGCGACGGCAACGCCGCCTAATGCCGGCGGGGTTGCATGGCTTCCAGCGGCCTCGGCGATTTCCGGGATGGACGCGGGCTGCGCGCTAGCCTTGCCCGCCAGCGCCTGCAATTCGGCCAACAGGTCCAGCGCTTCCTGCCGGATCGCTGCCAGCGTGAAGGCATCGGTTTCGGCAATGTCCTTGTTGATGATTGGCAGCGCAGCCGTCTCCTCCGGCGCCGCAAGCGGCACCGAAGCGTCGGGCTCGATCACAACCGCGTCAGCTGCGACAGTCGTGTCGACCTCGGCCACCGGGGTGTCCGGCACCGCCGGCTCGGCGATGGCAATCGCAATCGCCGGTTCGACCGCTGCCTGGACGACGATGGCCGCAGCGCCAGGCGCAGCCACGCCGGCAGGCGCGAGGGCCGCCGACGGCGCCGATGGCGTCGTCGGCGCCGCCTTGGCCTGCGAATCCGGTAATGTCGTGATTGACGAGCGCACCAGAGGCTGGGGTTGCCGGAACGGGCTGCTGACCACGGTCGCGCGCGGAGGGTGCGCAGGACGTGCAGCCGCTGCAGCCGCTGCAGCCGCTGCTGCCGCTGCTGCCGGTGCTGCGGCCGCTGCGGGCTTGCGTGGCGCCGCAGCCTGCGCCGGTGCGGGCCTTGGCACCGGCGCCGCCTGCGCAACGGCCTGGGCCGCACCCGCCGCAGCGGAGGGTCCCGCGGCGCGCACGGTCTTGCCCGCCGCAGGCGCATCGGCAGCTTGCAGCCAGATCTCACCCGGCTGCGGCGGCGATTCACGGGTACGCCGCGGCGGCTGCCAGGCGGGCTGGCGCCGCGCCGAAACCGCTTCGAAACTGCGGTGGCGCTGGGGCGGCGCGCTCCAGTTGCCCTGGGCGCCGGTGGCGGCCTCGCGGCGCTCCGCGTCGCGCGGCGCCTGCGGCGTGGAGGTATTGGCGAAGGGGTTGGTGAACGCAGGTGCCGGGTCGTCTACCGGGGTATCAGAGGCCGCTGCGCGGCGAGGCTTGCGCGCGAACAGGCTGCGCCACGTTTCGCCGAACACCATCGGCGCCACCAGCGCCAGCACGCCCAGCATCAGCAGCAAGGCACCGGTCCAGCCGAGCAGGTTGCCGAACATGCCGGCAAGCGCGCGGCCGGCGGAACCGCCCGCGGTGGACTCCGGGTCGGCCCCTCCGGTGAGCGCCTCGAGGCAGGCGCTGGCACATAGCACGGCCAACGTACCGAGCCAGGTACGCAGCGAGCCCGGCCCGGCCAGCCGGCGATCGCCGGCAAGCCAGCGCCCAGCCATGCGCCAGACCAGCGGCACCACCCAGAAAGTCGAGAATCCGAACCAGCCCAAACCCATTATCGACATGCCATGTTCAAAACTACGGGCAGCGATTGTAGCGGGTATGGCAACGGGTCATTGAATCGGAAAGCGCAAATATTCGTAACGCAGCGCGTTTCGCCGGTTCTTGTCGCTGCTTTCGCTGCGTCATGGCGACAAATCCGCAGCGCTGGCCGTCATGCTCGCCCCACTGCTGGCCGGCGCACTGATGCCGCGCTACCATGCCCCGATGCGCTCGCCGCTCCCTCCCCTCCCATGCCGATCCGTTACGCTGCCCTGCGCATCCTTGTTGTCGAAGACCATCCGTTCCAGCGGCTCGCGGCCGAGCGACTGCTGCTGCAATTGGGGGTGCAGACCGTGGTGTCGGCAGAGAGCGGCATGCAGGCCGCCGAGTTGCTCGGGCGCCAGCCGTTCGACGCCGTGCTGTGCGACATCGAGATGCCCGGCGGCAATGGGCCGGAACTGATCGCCGAACTGCATCGCCGCGGCGCGCAGGCGTTTGCCGCGGCACCGCCGGTCTGGGTCTGGGTGACCGCGCTGGCCGAAGACATCCTGGAATCGAACCGGAGCCTGGCGCATGCCGCGGGCATTGCGCGCGTGCATGCATTGCGCAAGCCGCTCTCGCGCGATGCCGTGGAAGAAATCCTGGCCGCCGCTCTGGTGCCCGGCCCGGACGATGACGCAAACGATGGCGCACCCACGCCCCCCTGGTTGCCCGGCGATGCGGAGCTGATGGCGGCGGCGCGCTCGGGCGACGGCCTGCTGGTGATGCTGCAGCCGCAGCACGATCTTGCCAGCGGCCGGCTGGCCGGCGCCGAGGCGCTGGTGCGCTGGCGCCATCCGCTCCACGGGCTGCTGCGGCCCGATGCCTTTATCCCGCGCCTGGAAGCGCTGGATGCCGCCGACACGGTGCTTGAATTCGTCGTGCGCCAGTGCCTGGCGGCACAGCAGCGGCTGCAAGCCGCAGGCATCGACATCACGCTGGGCATCAACGCCTCGGCGCAGACCCTGTGCCGGCCGGGCGTGCTGGAGCAGCTGGATACGCTGGTGGCGGCCAGCGGCGTGTCGCCGCGCGCATTGACGGTGGAACTGACCGAAGGCTATCCCGTGCCCGATATGGTGGCGCTGTCGGTCGCGCTGAACCGGCTGCGACTGATGGGCTACGGCGTGGCGATCGACGATTTCGGCATCGGCATCGCCACGCTCAAGCTGCTGGCGGATTTGCCCTTCACCCAGCTCAAGCTCGACCGCTATTTCGTCGCGCAGATCGACGGCCATGGCCAGCGCGAAGCCATTTGCCGCCACATGATCGCGATGGCGCGCGACCTGGGGCTGGAATGTGTGGCCGAAGGGGTGGAAACGGAGGCGCAGCGCGCAGCGCTGAGCGCGCTGCGCTGCCCGCTTGGCCAGGGCTACCTGTGGTCGGCGCCCAAGCCCATTGACGCCTTTATCGCCGAGGCGATCGAGCGCGCGCCGCGCCCCGGCTAGCGCGGGCTATTGCCCCGCGCGGAACGGGTATTTGGCAAAGATCTGCCCCACGACCTTGTCAATCCGCTGCTGCGCATCGGCCTTGTCGCCGGTATCCACGCTGCCCACCGCCACGCCTTCCCACACCAGCTTCTTCTCGCGGGCATCGATCAGGTCGATATTGAGCGTGCCTTCGGTGTAGGTATAGACGTCGTTGTAGAAACCATAGCCGGGCCACGGCGCATAGAGGCCGCCGCGATAGCCGTAATAGCCCATCATCGGGGCCGGCGCCGGGCTGACCTGGACCTTTTCCTGCAACCGCGCGTTGAAGTTGACCAGCAGGTCCGGCGACTGCTGCGCGTAGCGGTAGCCGCGCGCGGTCATCTCGCGCTGTACCGCGCCCTTCAGGTACTGGGTGGTCAGGCTCTCGTATCCCTGCCGGTCGGTGCCCGGATGCTCGACGAAGCCGAAGCTGCGGTAGGCGCTGAAGTTGGCCGAGCGGTTGTAGTCGGTCTTGATGTCGGGAGCGCTGGCGCAGCCTGCCACGGTCAGCGCCACCGCCACCAGCGGAAAGGACAGCCGGAAGATTTTCACGATACGTCTCCAGAGGCCACGGTCACGCGTCCGCGCAGCACCCTTGCCCATCCACGGCACCGGAACGCGACAGTGCTGCCCGGCGCCAGACCCGCGGAAGCTAGTTGAGCTTACCGTTAATGCCGCCCACGCTGAACCTGCCGGCGCCCAGCAACGCCACCGCCAGCGCGGCCGCCAGGAACATCCCCTGCAACTCCAGCGCCCAGCCGCCGGTCTTGGATAGCATGCCGAACTCGTTGCTGTGCACCAGGAACAGCGCAAACAGCATGTTGATGGCGATGACGATCGCCGCCAGCCGGCTCCACAACCCGACGATCAGCAGGACCGGCGCCACCAGTTCGCCGATATAGACACCATAGGCGACCCAGGCCGGCAATCCCGCATCCGCGACCACCTTCGACACGAAACCGATGCCGGATGCGCCGGTCACCTTGGCGATGCCGTGCAGCAGGATCAGCACGCCAAGCACGATGCGCAGCAGCGCCTTGCCCAAATCCTGGGAACCCTGAGAGCCACCCATGGCCATTCTCCTTGCCGAGTTAAACGGGAACGGTCCGGCTCCCATGCGCCTTTACCCTCACGCGCGGGTGCCGCCCCTGTACCTTAGTGCGAGCCGGCGTGAAGGTAAAGCCGCAATTGTCAAACTTGCCCGTGGCGCGCCGATGCCCGCGCGGTCACCATCCGTGCCGCGTCTGCCCGCTCGCCGATCGCGCCACACGTACCCCAGGCGGGTCGGTGGCTAGACCACCCTGTGCATGGCCGGCTGCCTTGGTTCGACCATGCCGACCTTGCGCGCGCACTCAGGAAGGATTTCGCCCAGGAAATCGAGAAAGCGGCGGGTCGCCGGGGTGACGCCCTTGCGCGACGGGAATACCGCGTGCAGCGTGCCGACCGGCATCTCATATTGGGGCAGCAGCAGTTCAAGCTGGCCACTGTCGATGGCATCGCGGCAGTACATGCGCGGCAGCATGGCCACGCCCACGCCGGCGATCGCGGCCTCGCGCAGCAACGCGAATTCATCGGTGACCAGGCGCGGGTCGTAGGCGATCTGGATGGTCTCGCCGGGCTTGCAGCGCAGCGTCCAGACATGCTTGCCATCGTGCGGGTGCTGGCCCACGCCGGGCATGCCGTCGAGCGCCTGCGGCGTGCGCGGCCGGCCGATGCTGTCGAGCAGCCCGGGGCTGGCCACCAGCATCAGCTGGCTCTCGCCGAAGGTGCGCACGGCCAGGCTCGAGTCTTCCATCACCTCGCGCACGCGCAGCGCCAGGTCGAAACCCTCCGCGATCACGTCAACACGCCGGTTGGTCGCCTCCAGTTCGATCCGCACCGCAGGGTTGGCCCGCATGAAATGCCCAATAGCCGGCGCCAGCAGGATCTGCGCGATCGCCACCGGGCAGCTCACGCGCAGCGTGCCGCCGGGCTGCTCGCGCGCCTGCTCGATCACTTCGCGCGCGGCCTCGGCTTCGTTCAGCATGGCACGGCAACGTTCGTAGAACGACTCGCCGAGCGGCGTCACGCGCACCTGCCGCGTGGTCCGGCGCAGCAGCTGCACACCCAGGTCGCGCTCCAGCTGCGCAATGCGCCGGCTCAGGCGCGACTTGGGCACGCCGGTGGCACGGCTGGCCGCCGAGAAGCTGCCGTGTTCCACCACCTGCGCGAACAGGGACAGGTCGTTGAGATCTTGCATGACGGTTTGGCGTGGCGTTGCATCGATAGAACAATCATTTGCATTTTGCCTCACTACCGATACCAATGGCCAGCCAGTATCTTTCCTCCATCGCAACCGCACCTTCGTGGAGAAAGACATGAACATCCTGCAGATCGATTCCAGCGTCCTCGGCGACAACTCCGTTTCCCGCAACCTGACCGCCAGCGTGGTGGCCGACCTGGTCGCTGCCAACCCTGATGCCCAGGTCACCGTGCGCGACCTGGACCAGGATGCGCCGGCGCACCTGTCGGGCAACCTGCTGCCGGTGCTGGGCGGCCCCAAGGATGGCCTGAGCGCCGTGCAGCAAGCCGAGTTGGAGCGCACCGAGCAGTTCCTGGCCGAATTCCTCGCCGCTGACGTGCTGGTGCTGGGCGTGCCGCAGTACAACTTCGGCATCCCGAGCCAGCTCAAGGCCTGGTTCGACCGCATTGCGCAGGCTGGCCGCACCTTCAAGTACACCGAGAACGGCCCGGTCGGCCTGGCCGGCGGCAAGCGCGTGATCGTGGTGTCGTCGCGCGGCGGCGTGCGCCAGGATGCGAATACGCTGGACCTGCACGAAGTCACCGTCGACGTGGTGCTGCGCTTCCTCGGCATCACCGACATCACCTACGTGCGCGCCCACGGCCTGGCCATGGGTCCGCAGTTCCGCGAAGCCGGGCTGGCCAACGCCCGCACCGAAGTCGCGGCGCTGAACGACGCCACCCGACTGGCCGCCTGAATGGCTGACTGGGGAATGGCTCACTGAAGCCAGCGGGCCGCAGCGCACCGTGTAGGACGGCGCCTGCTCGCCCCGGCAACGGATCGGGTCTATGATGGATCGGGGCGCTACGGCGCCCCGCGTGCCATTGGCGGCACGCTGGCGCAGACAGCTGGAAGCGCCGGCCAGCCGCCTGCAGTCATCGATCGATCCATCCCCGGGAGCCCGCATGACTTCAGCCCTGTTGCCCGCCGCCGCCCTCCATCCCCCGCACGAACCCGCCCTGCTTTCGCAGTATCGCCACGTCCGCGCCAGCACCGAGACGCTGGTGGCCGACCTGTCCGATGCCGATGCCACCGTGCAGTCGATGGACGACGCCAGCCCGGCGAAATGGCACCTGGCGCACACCACCTGGTTCTTCGAGGAATTTGTGCTGGCCGCGCGCATCCCCGACTATGAACCGGTAGACCCGGACTACCGCTACCTGTTCAACTCCTATTACGAGGCAGCCGGCCAGCGCCATCCGCGCCCGCAGCGCGGGCTGCTGACGCGCCCGTCGCTGGACGAGGTACTGGCCTACCGAGAGGCCGTGGACGAATCGATGATGGCGCTGCTCGGCAGTGCCCAGACCGACGCCGAGGCCGCGCTGATCACGCTCGGCCTGCAGCACGAGCAGCAGCACCAGGAACTGTTGCTGACCGACATCCTGCACCTGTTTGCGCAGAATCCGCTGCGGCCGGCCTTTGCGCCGGAGCTGCCCGAGCCGGTGATCGCGGATCCGCGCCCGGCGCCCGAGTGGATCGGCTTCGACGGCGGCGTGGTCGAGATCGGCCATCGCGGCGAGAGCTTTGCCTTTGACTCCGAGGGGCCGTGCCATAAGGTCTACCTGCAGCCGTTCACGCTGTGCTCGCACCCGGTCAGCAACCGCCAGTGGTTCGAGTTCATCGACGACGGCGGCTACCAGACCGCCGGCCTGTGGCTGTCCGACGGCTGGCGCTGGGTCTGCGAGCAAGGCATCCAGGAGCCGCTGTACTGGGAAGCGCGCGAAGGCACGTGGTGGCAGATGACGCTGCGCGGCATGCATCCGGTCGATCCGGACAGCCCAGTCACCCATATCAGCTTCTACGAGGCGGACGCGTTCGCGCGCTGGGCCGAACGCCGGCTGCCGACCGAGGCGGAATGGGAGCACGCCGCGCGCAGCCTGCCGGCGACGGGGAATTTTGTCGAAGGGCGCGCGCTGCGTCCGCTGCCGGACCGGCAGAACACCTCGGGCGTGCTGCGCCAGATGTTCGGCGATGTCTGGGAATGGACCGGCAGCGCCTTCCTGCCTTACCCCGGCTTCCGCCCGAACGCCGGCGCCGTCGGCGAGTACAACGGCAAGTTCATGAGCGGCCAGATGGTGTTGCGCGGCGGGTCGTGCGTCACGCCCGAATCGCATATCCGGGCTACTTACCGCAACTTCTTCTACCCGCACCAGCGCTGGCAGTTCACGGGCGTGCGGCTGGCGGACGACGTCTAGGCGCTGTCCCCGGTGTTAGTTCAGCGTTAGCGCCGTGTTAGCGCGGCGTCAGCCAGCGCCAGGCCAGCCACGCCAGCAAGCCCCACAGCAGCACGATGACCACGGCGGCCGCGCGATGGCGCGGCCGTTGCGCATGGGTGGCCTGCCAGGCCTCGGCGCGGCCGCGGCATTCCTCCGTGACCGTGGGCGGAATCATCCGCAAAGCGAGCCAGATGCCCAGCGGCACCAGCACGACATCGTCGAGGTAGCCCAGCACCGGGATGAAATCGGGAATCAGGTCGATCGGGCTAAAGGCATAGCCGACCACCAGCACCCCCAACAGCCGCGCGCCCCGCGGCGTGCCGGGGTGGCGGCTGCAGAACCACAGCGTCAGCAGGCTGGCCTTGAGCCGCCGTGCCCACTGGCGCAGTCGGCCCGGCGCGGCCGGAGCGGGCGTAGCATCCATGCCGGGGCGCCTTACCAGCCCTTGGTCTGCGGCGCAGCCGGCGCATTGGCGGGACGCTGGCCGCCCGGCGTTCCGGTGGGCGCCTTCAGCGGCGGCGCCGGCACGATCGGCGTCTGCGGATACATCTTCTGCCAGCGCGACTTCAGGCCATTGGCGATCTCGGCCTGGTTGTAGCGCTCGGCAAAGTCGATCACGGTCATGCCCTGCTGGTTCTTCAGGCGCATGTCGGCGCCTTCGTCCAGCAGCAGCTTGACGGTCTCGATATGGCCGGCGCGCGCGGCCATCATCAGTGGCGTGGTGCCGTTGGGCGACTCGGCGTCGATATACGCGGCATGGTCGAGCAGGTACTTGACCACGTTGTTATGGCCGTTGGTGGCGGCGTAGTGCAGCGGGGTCCAGCCGGTCTTGTTGATCTCGGCCTCCATCTCGTCGACCATCAGCTTGACCATGTCGAGCTGTCCCTGCAGCGCAGCCATCATCAGCGGAGTCTCCCCCGCGGGGTTGGCCTTGTCGAAATCGATGTCCTTGGCGCGGATCAGCACCGTTGCCACCTTGAGCGACTTCTCGCGCAACGCCAGCACCAGCGCCGGGTTGCCGCGGCTGTCGACAATATTGGGATCGACGCCCTTGGCCAGCAGCTTCTTGACGGTATTGGCGTCGTCGAACTCGACCGCCTTGCGCATATCGTCGGCGGGCGCCGCCTGCGCCAGCGTGGCCGCTACCAGCACAACGGCGCCGGCAGCACGACGGACAAATTTCAGGTCAAACATGAGCATTCCTGTCGATATGCTTGAATAGGTTGAAGAAATTTTCCGTGGTCTGCTCAGCCACCTGCTCCACCGGCACCCCTCTCAGTTGCGCAATGAACTCGCCCACGTGGCGCACCCAGGCCGGCTCGTTGGTCTTGCCGCGGTACGGCACGGGCGCCAGGTAGGGTGAATCGGTCTCGATCAGCATGCGGTCGAGCGGCACCTTGCGCGCGGTCTCCTGCAGATCGGCGGCGCTCTTGAAGGTGACGATGCCGGAAAACGAGATATGGAAGCCCTGGTCCAGCGCCTGACGGGCAACCTCCCAGGTCTCGGTAAAGCAGTGCATCACGCCGCCCGTCTCGCCCGCGTTCTCTTCACGCATCAGCCGCAGCGTGTCGTCGGCGGACGAACGGGTATGGATGATCAGCGGCTTGCCGGTCTGGCGCGCGGCACGGATATGGTTGCGGAAGCGTTCGCGCTGCCATTCCATGTCGGCGATGCTGCGGCCGTTGAGGCGGTAGTAGTCCAGCCCGGTCTCGCCGGTGCCGACCACGCGCGGGTGCGCCGACAACTCGACCAGACGCTCGACGGATGGGTCCTCCCCCTCTTCATAGTCGGGATGCACGCCGACCGAGGCATACAGGTTGGGATGCTGCTCGGCCAGCGCCAGCACGCGCGGAAAATCCTCCAGCGTCACCGAGATGCACAGCGCATGCGTGACCTGGTTGGCGCGCATGTTTTCCAGCAGTTCGGGCAGGCGCGCGGCAAGCTCGGGGAAATCGATATGGCAGTGGGAATCGACAAACATGGGAAATCTCTTTTTTACTCGGCCACTCGGCCGCTCAGGCCTGCTGCTCGCCATCCACGCGGCGGCCGACGATGATCAGGTCGCGCTCGACGCCGTCCAGCACTGCTACGCGTGGGAGGTCGCCCCAGCGACTAAAGCCCATTGTGGCGAACAGGCCCAGGGCCTGGCGCGAGGCCACGGTGACAGGATCGGTGTCGGCGGTGACCATGCGCGACGGCACGGTGCTGTTGTAGATCGCCACAACGCCCGACAGGTCGCCGGGCTCGGCAATGTGCAGGGAAAAAGTGAGGAATTCATTAACAATCAATGGATTGCAAAACCATCTTCGCAATCTTCATAAGGTTTGCGTGGGGCGCCCGGACTCCAGCAGCTTGCCCAGGATCTCCTCCACCGCGCGGCGCAGGTTGCGCCCGTTGTCGTCATCGGGAAAGTGCACGCCGACGCCGGGGGTCTTCATCGGCGTGCCCGCCGGGGTTATCCAGGCCACCTGGCCCGCGATCTGATACTTCTGCGGCCGGTCCAGCAACGACAGCACCAGGAACACCTGCTCGCCCAGCCGGAACGGCCGGTTCGACGGCACGAAAATGCCGCCGCGTGCCAGGAATGGCATATAGGCCGCGTACAGCCCGGCCTGGTCCTTGATGGACAACGACAGCACATTGGGGCGCGAAGCCGCCCCGCTGCCTGTCGGTGCGCCCAGCGGGGCGCCCGGTGGTGCCCCGGTCACTGCAGTGTTCATGGTTGCCCCCCTGAATGACGATGCTGCTTGTTGTTATGGCTTTGCCTTGCAACGGCGCTGCATTATCGGAACAGCTGCCGGTACTCCAGGAATACTGCCTCCATCACCAGCCTTGCCGCCAGCGGATGGTTCTCGCTGCGGCGATGCGCGGTCAGCCGCGTCGCAAAGGCTTGCAGTTGGTGGGCGTCGGTGGCCCCGGCGCAGCGCGCCAGTGCGGCGCGCTCCTTTGGGAAGTAGCGCGGCGCGGTGCTGCCGGCGGCATCCAGCCGCAGCTTCAGCAGATCGTACGTCCAGCGCTGCAGGATGCCAAGCACGGCGGGCACCGGCAGCTTCTGCAGCTGTTCGGCGGCGGCAGAGGCGTCGAACGCGGCGCCCGCACCCAGCTGGCTGACCAGCAAGCGCTGCAGCGGCTGCTCCTCGGCCTCGGCCGCGTGCAGCGCGGTCAACGGCGAACCGCCGGCCTGCGCCAGCTGGGCCTCGGCATCGGCAACCCCCTGGCCTTGCAGCCACGCGAGCGCGGCCTCCGGCGTCGGGCGTTGCGCCGAGAACTGGCGGCAGCGGGACAGGATGGTCGGCAGGATACGGTCGAGCCGGTCGGTCACCAGCAGGAATACGGTCGAGGGGGGCGGTTCCTCCAGCGTCTTCAGCAGCGCGTTGGCGCCCTCGGTCTGCAGCGCATCGAGCGGATACACGACCACCACGCGCAGGCCTGCGCGGTGCGTGCCGACGCCCACCGCATCGATCAGCGCGCGCACCTGCTCCATGCGGATGATCTTGCTCGGCGCCTTTTTCTTGCCGCCTTCGTCGGTATCAGGCTCGGCCGAGGCGTCCAGTGCCTCGGGGCGCACCACGGTGAAATCGGGGTGGTTGCCCTGGCTGAACCAGTGGCACGCCGGGCACTGGCCGCAGGGCTGGCCGTCGGACAGCGGCGCCTCGCACAACAAGCCTTGCGCGAAATGCAGCGCCAGGTCGCGCTTGCCGATGCCTTGCTGGCCATGGATCAGCAACGCATGCGGGAGCCGTTCGCGCAGGATGCCGAGCCGTTGCCAGTCTTCCTTCTGCCAGGGATAGAGCATGTAAATCAGTGGGTTAGCTGCGGTATTTGACGTTGTAGCTTGGCAAGTCTGGGTATTGTGAATCGCGCAACCTTGCGCAGGCGTCCTCCATCATCGCCCGAATATAGCCCTGCCAAATCAGAGACTTGCGACGATTTTCTCGAGTTCCTCGCGAATCGCCTCGATGCTGCGCGTGGCGTCGATCACGCGGAAGCGCCCCGGCGCTGCCGCGGCACGGCGCAGGTATTCGTCGCGGGTGCGCTGGAAGAACGCACGCGATTCGGCCTCGAACTTGTCCGGCGCACGCGCCCCGGCCAACCGCTCGCTGGCGGTTTCCAGCGGCACATCGAACAGCAGCGTCAGGTCCGGCTGCAGGCCGTCCTGCACCCAGTCTTCCAGCACTTCGAGCCGATGCGTGGACAGGCCCCTGCCCCCGCCCTGGTAGGCAAAGGTGGCATCGGTAAAGCGGTCCGAGATGACCCATTCGCCGCGCGCCAGCGCAGGAGCGATGACCTCGGCGATATGCTCGCGCCGCGCCGCGAACATCAGCAGCGCCTCGGTCTCGAGGTGCATTTTCCGGTGCAGCAGCAGTTGGCGCAGGTCTTCGCCCAGGGGTGTGCCGCCCGGCTCGCGGGTCGTGACCACGGCGGGAATGCCGGCGCGCGCGCGCAGCCGCGCTGCCACCCAGTCGATATGGGTGCTCTTGCCGGCGCCGTCGATACCTTCGAAGGTGATGAATTTTCCGCGCATGGAATGCCTATTTGCCGCGCTGGTACTTGTCGACCGCGCGGTTGTGTTCGGGTAGCGAGTTGGAGAAATGGCTGCTGCCGTCGCCGCGGGCGACGAAGTACAGCGCATCGGACGGTGCCGGCGCCGTGGCCGCCGCCAGCGAGGCCAGGCCCGGCAGCGCGATCGGCGTGGGCGGCAGGCCGGTGCGGGTGTATGTATTGTACGGGGTGTCGGCCTGCAGGTCGCGCTTGCGCAGGTCCCCGTCGAAGGCCTGGCCCAGTCCGTAGATCACGGTCGGGTCGGTCTGCAGCATCATGTTCCTGCGCAGCCGGTTGATAAACACCGCGGCGATCATCGGGCGCTCCGTGGCCTGCCCGGTTTCTTTTTCGACGATCGATGCCATCACCAGCGCTTCATACTGGGACTTGTACGGCAGGTCGGGCGCGCGTGCGTTCCAGGCTTCATTGAGGCGGCGCTGCATGGCGCGATAGGCGTGCTTGTACAAGTCGATATCGCTGCTGCCGCGCGCAAACAGGTAGGTGTCCGGGAAGAACAGCCCTTCGGGCGAAGTCTCGGCGGCGCCGATCGCCTTCATCAGCTCCGCGTCGGACATGTCGCGCGTATCGTGGCGCAGCGCCGGGCTGGCATCGACCGCCGCGCGCATCTTGCGGAATTCCCAGCCCTCGATCACGGTGACCACGTAGTGCGTGACTTCGCCGCGCACCAGCTTGCCCATCACCGACAGCGGCGTGGCGCCGGCCTCGAATTCATAGCCGCCGGCCTTGAGGTCGGGCCCGTGGCCAGTCAGGCGCACCAGCAGCGCGAACAGCCGCGGATCCATGCCGACGCCGCCGCGCTGGATCTGGCGACCGACGCTGGCCACGCCGGAATTGGGCTTGATCACCACTTCGACCGGCGAACGGTTCAGCGCCAGCGGGTGATTGGCCCACCACGCAAAGCCGCCGGCTGCCGCCAGCGCGAGTACCAGGACCGCCAGGCCCAGGCGAAGGAAAAAACGTTTCATGTATCAGGATCGGGGTGAGACTGCGGCGCCCCGGCCGAAAATCTCGTAGCCCCATATAATAACCGGCAGCCTCGCACCGACCATGCGCGGCGGCTCCGGCGCCTCTTGCGCACCCCGGCCGCGCGCGCCGCCAACGGTGCCTTTCCAACCCGATTTGTCCCCGACGATCGCCACGATTTCGCAATGCCAGTGATGAATGCCCAAGCCCCGGAACTCGCCGCCAGCCTTGAATCCTTGCACGCCGGCGGCATTGCCTGTGCCCCCGCCGGGCTCGGACTGATCCGCGTGGCCGGCGACGATGCCGCCAGCTTCCTGCACACCCAGCTCACCAATGCGGTCGAGGACCTGAAGCCGGGTACCGCGCGCCTGGCCGGCTACTGTTCGCCCAAGGGGCGCCTGCTCGCCTCCTTCCTGATGTGGCGCGATGCCGGAGGCATCGTGCTGCAGCTGTCCGCCGATATCCAGGCCATGGTGCAAAAGCGGCTGTCGATGTTCGTGCTGCGCACCAAGGCCAAGCTGGCCGATATCACGCCCGCCAGCGCCATCGTCGGCGTCGCCGGGGCCGGTGCCGCCGCAGCATTGGCCGCCGCGAACCTGCCGGCGCCGGAAGCGGCCTTTGCCGTGGCCGAGGCCGACGGCATCACCGTGATCCGCCTGCCGGACGCCGCCGGGCAGCCGCGCTGGCAACTGGTGCTGCCCGCCGAGCGCGCCGACGCCGTGCGCGCGGCGCTGGCCGGCAAGCTGCAAGAGTCGCCGCAGGCGCTGTGGGACTGGCTGGAAGTGCAATCCGGCCTGCCCCGCATCGTCGCCGCGACGCAGGAGCAGTTCGTGCCGCAGATGATCAATTTCGAACTGGTCGGCGGCGTGAATTTCCGCAAGGGCTGCTACCCGGGGCAGGAAATCGTGGCGCGCAGCCAGTACCGCGGCACGCTCAAGCGCCGCATGTGGCTGGTGCAGGGCGACGGCGAGGTGCCGGCGCCCGCCGCGGAGATCTACCGGCCGGAGGATCCCGGCCAGCCGTGCGGCATGATCGTCAACGCCGCGCCCGCGCCGCAGGGCGGATGGGCGGGGCTGGCCGAGCTCAAGATCGACGCCGCCGGCAGCGCGTTGCGCCTGGGTAGCGCCGAAGGCCCGGTGCTGGCGACCGCCACCCTGCCCTACGACGTGCCGCTGGGCGAAGCTGCCCAGGCGGCGGGCTGACTTTTCAGAAGCGGAGCCATGCCATGAGCGACCACCTGTTCGTCTATTTCCGCGTGCCCGAGGCCGTTGCCGCCGAAGCGCTGCCGCTCTGGCACCGGTGGATGGAGACGGTTGCCGAGGCGACCGGAATTGGTGGTACGCTGATGCGCAGGCCCGAGACCCGAGCCGGCGTGCAGACCTGGATGGAATGCTACGCCGACGTGCCGCCCGCCTTCGATGTCACGCTGGCCGGCCTGTGGCGCCAGAGCGGGCTGGACCAGTGGGTGGACGGCGAGCGGCAAGCCGAACACTTTATCGACCTGGACGTGCTGTAGCGCCCCGGGACTGCCGAAACGCGAAGTACGCCGGAATCACGCCCCCAGCGCCGCCGGCGGCAAAGGAAGTCGAACGATGTGCCTGATCCTGGTTGCCTGGCAATCCCACCCGGACTATGCCCTGGTCGTCGCCGGCAATCGCGATGAATTCTATGTTCGTCCAGCGGCGGCCGTGCACTGGTGGCAAGACGCGCCGCAGGTGCTGGCCGGACGCGACCTGGCGGAAGTCATCGGCGAGCCCGGCACCTGGATGGGCGTCAACGCCGACGGGCGCTTTGCCGCGCTGACCAATTACCGCGCCCCTTCCGAAAAACGCACCGACGCGCGCTCGCGCGGCGAGCTGGTGGCCGGCTTCCTGCGCGGCCATGACGCGCCGTTCGATTATCTCGACGGGCTGACCGGGGAGGACGGCTGCTACAACGGCTTCAACCTGCTTGCCTGCGACCTGCGCGAGCTCTGGTGGTACAGCAACCGCTCGGCCACGCGCCAGCCGCAGAAGCTGCGACCGGGCCTGTACGGGTTGTCCAATGCACTGCTGGACACCCCCTGGCCCAAGGTGCGCAGCCGCGTGGGCGCACTTGCCGAGGTGCTGGCGGCCGACAGCGGGCGGGCCGATGCCAGCGCCGGGCCCTACCTGCAGATGCTGGCCGACGAACGGCAGGCGGCGGATTTCGAGCTGCCTTCCACCGGCGTCGCGCCGGAGTGGGAGAAACTGCTGTCGTCGGCGTTTATCCGCTCGCCGTCATACGGCACCCGCGCGAGCACGGTGCTGCGCGTGCGGCACGACGGCCGCTTCGACCTGAGCGAACGCAGCTTCGATGCCAATGGCCGCATCGGCGACGTGTCCTACCACGGCAAGCTGAACCTGCCGCGCGATACCCGCATCATGCAGGCACCGCGGTAATGGTGGCAGCGGGGTGGCAGCAGGCGCTCAGCCCGCCAGCCGCTTGCGCATCTCGATATGCGGGATGCCGGCTTCTTCGAACGCCTCCCCCGACTGGGCAAACCCGGCGCGCACATAGAACGGCGCGGCATGGGTCTGGGCATTGAGCACCAGTTCCGGGTAGCCGAGCTGCGCGGCCTTCTCCATCAGCGCCTGCAGCACCTGCGCGCCGACACCGGTGCCGCGCGCCCCTTTCAGCACCGCCATGCGGCCGATATGGCCGTCGGGCAGCAGCCGGCCCGTGGCCACAGGGGTACCATCCGCGGCCAGCGCCAGCGCGTGCCAGCTGGGCTCGTCCCATTCGTCCCATTCCAGCTCCACCGGTACGTTCTGCTCTTCGACGAACACGGTGTAGCGGATGGCGCGGGCACGTTCGCGCGCTTCGGACCAGGGGCAGATCAGGACGGTGACTGGCATGGTGGTTGGGGTCTGGCTTGGGTAGATATTGGTGTCCCGGTTTTCCAAACCCGGACGGGCGCCCATGATACGCCAGCCCGGGACAAGCGGCGAAGCACCAAAGTGGAGCATTGGCAACTGCCATCGCACCATACTAGGGTTTCCCCGGGATCGGCATCTTCCTAGCAAATTTGTATGATGACCTTATTACCGAATAACCAGGGGAGTTTGCACGTGTTCCAGAAAGTCCCTGCCCGTGCCCTGACCGACAACGTCGCCGAACAACTGCTGGACAAGATCCAGAGCGGCGCCTTTGCCCGCGGCGACAAGCTGCCCACCGAAGCGGTGCTGTCCGAAGAGTTCGGCGTCAGCCGCACCGTGGTGCGTGAGGCGATTTCCCGGCTGAAGTACGAAGGCGTGGTCGAATCGCGCCAGGGCAGCGGCGTATTCGTGACGCTGCAGGCCGGCATCCGGCCGCTGCGCATCGACTACACCGACACCGGCACGCTGGAATCGGTGCTGCAGATTGTCGAGCTGCGCCGCGCGATCGAGGCCGAAGTGGCCGCACAGGCCGCCCGTCGCCGCACCGATGCGTCGATGGCCGCCATCGATGCCGCACTGGCCCGCATCGACGAGGAAGTCGAGCAAGGCGGCGACGGCGTGGCCGCGGACGTGGCCTTCCATCGCGCCATTGCCGGCGCCACCGGCAACCCCTACTTCCTGAAGACACTGGAATTCCTCAGCCAGTATCTGGAAACGGCCACCCGCGTGACCCGAACCAATGAGGCGCGCCGCGCCGATTTCTCGCGCCAGGTGCGCGAGGAACACCAGGCCATCGTCGCGGCGATCCGCGCCGGCGACCCGCTGGCCGCGCGCAATGCCGCGCAGAACCACATGTACAACGCCGCCCGCCGGCTGGCCCAGCTGGGTGCCGATGAGGGTGCCGATGGCAGCGGCGCCGCAGACGATGAAGCCGCCGGCACGCGGGGCGCGTCGAACTGACGCCATCCGCACCTTTCAAGCTTTTCCCGTATCAGATTCAGGAGTCCCTCTATGTCCAGGAATATCGGCGTCATCGGCCTTGGTGCCATGGGCTTTGGTGTCGCGCAGTCGCTGCTGCGTGCCGGTTTCAACGTGCACGCCTGCGACCTGCGCCCCGAAGTGCTGCAGCGCTTTGCCGATGAAGGCGGCGTGCCGTGCGCGTCGCCCGCCGATCTGGGCAGCCGCTGCGACGTGGTGCTGACGCTGGTCGTCAACGCGCAGCAGACCGAGGCCGTGCTGTTCGGCGCCAACGGCGCGGTGGCCGATATGCAGCCGGGCAAGCTGGTGATCGCCAGTGCCACGGTGCCGCCGGGCTTTGCCGAGACGCTGGGCCGCCGCCTCGCTGAAAAGGGCTTGCTGATGCTGGACGCGCCGGTCTCCGGCGGTGCCGCGCGCGCCGCCAGCGGCGAAATGACCATGATGACTTCGGGCCCCGCCGAAGCCTACGCACTGGCCGAGGACGTGCTGGCTGCCATCGCCGGCAAGGTTTACCGCCTGGGCGCCGCGCATGGTGCGGGCTCCAAGGTCAAGATCATCAACCAGTTGCTGGCCGGCGTGCATATCGCCGCCGCGGCCGAGGCGATGGCGCTCGGCATGCGCGAAGGCGTGGACCCGGGTGCGCTCTACGACGTGATCACGCACAGCGCGGGCAACTCGTGGATGTTCGAAAACCGCGTGCCCCATATCCTGAAGGGCGACTACACGCCGCTGTCGGCGGTCGATATCTTCGTCAAGGACCTCGGCATGGTGCTCGACACCGCGCGCACCAGCAAATTCCCGCTGCCGCTGTCGGCCGCCGCGCACCAGATGTTCATGATGGCTTCCACCGCCGGCCATGGCGGCGAAGACGATTCAGCCGTGATCAAGATCTTTCCGGGCATCGAACTGCCGGGCAAAGCTGAGTAAGGAGCATTGACGATGACCGCGCTCCTTGGCTGTATCGCCGACGACTTTACCGGCGCCACCGACCTCGCCAACACGCTGGTGCGCAACGGCATGCGCACCGTGCAAACCATCGGCGTGCCTGAATCCGTGGCCGATATCGGCGAAGCGGATGCGCTGGTGGTCGCGCTGAAATCGCGCACCATCCCCGCCGCCGAGGCCGTGGCGCAGTCGCTGGCCGCGCTGGAATGGCTGCGCGCGCAGGGCTGCCGCCAGTTCGTATTCAAGTACTGTTCGACCTTCGATTCGACCGATGCCGGCAACATCGGCCCGGTCGCCGAAGCGCTGCTGAATGCGCTGGACAGCGATTTCACCATCGCCTGCCCCGCCTTCCCCGAGAATGGCCGCACCATCTTCCGCGGCCACCTGTTCGTGGGCGATGCGCTGCTCAATGAATCGGGCATGGAGCACCATCCGCTGACGCCGATGACCGATGCCAGCCTGGTGCGCGTGCTGCAGCGCCAGAGCCAAGGCAAGGTCGGCCTGCTGCGCTACGACGCCGTGGCGCGCGGCGCGCAGGCCACGGCCGACCGCATCGCGGCGCTGCGCCACGACGGCGTGCGGCTGGCGATTGCCGATGCGGTATCTGACGCCGACCTGTTCACGCTGGGCGAAGCCTGCGCCGGCCTGCCGCTGATCACCGGCGGCTCCGGCATCGCGCTGGGCCTGCCCGAGAATTTCCGCCGCGCCGGCCTGCTGCCGCAGCGCGGCGATGCCGACGCGGTCCCTGCCGTCGACGGCCCGGGCGTGGTGCTGGCAGGCAGCGCTTCGCGCGCGACCAACGGGCAAGTGGCACGCTGGCTGGAGCAAGGCCGCCCGGCGCTGCGCATCGACCCGCTGGCGCTGGCGCGCGGCGAAGCCGTGGCCGACGCCGCGCTGGACTTCGCCGCCTCGCATGACGAGCCGGTGCTGGTCTACGCCACTTCCAGCCCCGACGAAGTCAAGGCCGTACAGGCCGAACTGGGGGTGGAGCGCGCCGGCCACCTGGTCGAGCAATGCCTGGCCACCGTCGCCGCCGGCCTGCTCGCACGTGGCACGCGCCGCTTTGTCGTCGCCGGCGGCGAGACCTCCGGCGCCGTGGTGCAGGCGCTGAACGTACGAGCACTGCGCATCGGCGCGCAGATCGCCCCCGGCGTGCCGGCCACGGTCACGCTCGGCGCCACGCCGCTGGCACTGGCGCTCAAGTCGGGCAATTTCGGCGGCCCGGACTTCTTTGACGAAGCGCTGCGACAACCGGGAGGTCAGCAATGACCACCGAAAGCAAGCTGCGCGAAGAGATCTGCCGCATCGGCGCCAGTCTCTACCAGCGCGGCTATACCGTCGGCTCGGCCGGCAATATCAGCGCGCGGCTGGATGACGGCTGGCTGATCACGCCGACCGACGCGTGCCTGGGCATGATGGACCCGGCCACGGTCGCAAAGGTCGCCACCGACGGCACCTGGGTGTCGGGCGACAAGCCGTCCAAGACGCTCACGCTGCATCGCGCGATCTACGACAACAACCCCGGGGCGCATGCCGTGGTGCACTCGCACTCGACGCACCTCGTGGCCCTCACGCTGGCCGGTGCCTGGCAACCGGACGACGTACTGCCGCCGCTCACGCCCTACTACGTGATGAAGGTCGGCCATATCCCGCTGATTCCCTATCACCGGCCCGGCGATCCCGCGGTCGCCGCGCGCGTGGCCACGCTGGCCGCGCAGGTACGCGGCGTGCTGCTGGAGCGCCTCGGGCCGGTGGTATGGGAGTCCAGCGTCTCGCGCGCCGCGTTTGCGCTGGAAGAACTGGAGGAGACCGCCAAGCTATGGATGATGATGAAGGACACGCCGGGCTTCACCGCCCGCGCGGCGCTGCCCGACGGCGCACTGGCTGAGTTGCGCGACGCCTTCCAGGCGCGCTGGTAGCACAGCCACCCGCTTTTTCAGACTGACCACGGCCATACGGATTTCACCGGCGCGGTTGCCTTGCGGCCACCGTGCGGGGCACACGCATGCCTGCGATTCGCGTGGCCTCAAGCTCATTACTAGACCAGACTGACTCTACCCGGAGACCACCGATGCCATCCAACCAACCGGCGGCCAACGTGCCCGCCTTCGACAGCCTGGGCGGCAACGCCCGGCTCGACACTGACACCCAGATCGAGAAACGCGCCTACAGCAAGGTGTTCTGGCGCATCATGCCGTTCCTGATGCTGTGCTACGTGATCGCCTACCTCGATCGCGTCAACGTCGGCTTCGCCAAGCTGCAGATGGGCCAGGACCTGGCCTTTTCCGAGACCGTATTCGGCCTGGGTGCCGGCCTGTTCTTTATCGGCTACTTCCTGTTCGAGGTGCCCAGCAACCTGCTGATGCACAAGATCGGCGCGCGCATCTGGATCGCGCGGATCATGATCACCTGGGGCATCATCTCGGCGCTGTTCCTGTTCGTGAAGACGCCGACGCAGTTCTACGTGATGCGCTTCCTGCTCGGCCTGGCCGAGGCGGGCTTCTACCCCGGCGTGATCCTGTACCTGACCTACTGGTACCCCGCCAACCGCCGCGCCAAGATGATCGCGCTGTTCATGTCCGGCATTCCGGTCGCCGGCATGTTCGGCAACCCGCTGTCGGGCTGGATCATGGATGCCTTCAACGGCACGCATGGCATGAGCGGCTGGCAATGGATGTTCCTGCTGGAAGCCTTGCCCGCACTGGTCATCGGCGTGGTGACGATCTTCGTGCTGCGCGACAGCATCGACAAGGCACCGTGGCTCAGCGCCGATGAAAAGCGCGTGCTTAAGCGCAATGTCGAGGAAGACCAGCAAAAGGCCGGCGCGGCCGCCGGCCAGGCGCATGGCCACTCGCTGCGCGCCGTGTTCAGCGACCGCCGCGTGTGGTGGATGTGCCTGATCTACTTCTGCTTCGTCACCGGCCAGTATGCGCTGACGTTCTGGATGCCCACGCTGGTCAAGGCCAGTGGCGTCACCGGCAACCTGAAGATCGGCCTGCTGTCGGCAATCCCGTTCATCTGCGCCATCGTCGTCATGAACATCCTCGGCCACAGCGCCGATGCGCGCCAGGAACGCCGCTGGCACCTGATCGTGCCGGCGCTGATGGGTGCGGTCGGCTTTGCCATTGCCGCCTCGTTCACCAACAATACGACCGTGTCCATCGCCGCGCTGTCGCTGGCTGCCGCCGGGGTGCTGACCTGCGCGCCGCTGTTCTGGTCGCTGCCCACCGCATTCCTGTCCGGCATTGCCGCCGCTTCCGGCATCGCCGTGGTGAACTCGGTCGGCAACCTGGCCGGTTTCGTGTCGCCGTACATGGTCGGCGCGCTGAAGGACCTGACGCACAGCACGCAGCTGCCGATGTACGTGCTGTCCGCGATCCTGGTGGTCGGCGCCGTGCTGGTGTGGCTGACGCCGGCTAAACTGGTCAACCGCTGAAATCCGGCCGCCCGGTCGCGCTGACTGCGACCGGGCAGGCTTCGTCCTACGCTCTGGAGTTCCCATGCCGCGCTTCGCCGCAAATCTCTCGATGATGTACAACGAGCACGCTTTCCTGGATCGCTTCGCCGCTGCCGCGGCGGACGGCTTCCAGGCGGTGGAGTACCTGTTCCCGTACGAGCATCCCGCCGCCGAGTTGCGGGCACGCCTGGACCAAAACGGTCTCACCCAGGCGCTGTTCAACGCCCCGCCGGGCGACTGGGCAGCGGGCGAGCGTGGCCTGGCATCGCTGCCGGGGCGTGAGGCGGAATTCCGTGACGCCGTCGGCCGCGCGCTGGAATACGCCGGTGTGATTGGCAATGACCGCGTGCATGTGATGGCAGGCCTGGTGCCGGCCGATGCCGACCGCGCGCGCTACCGTGCCACCTACCTGGAAAACGTCGCGTTCGCCGCCAAGGCGGCCGCCGCGCAGGGCGTGACCATCGTGCTGGAGCCGATCAACACACGCGACATGCCGGGCTATTTCCTGAATCGCCAGGACGCCGCGCAGGCGATCTGCAAGGAAGTCGGCGCGGCCAATCTGAAGGTGCAGTTCGACTGCTACCACTGCCAGATCGTCGAAGGCGATATCGCGATGAAGCTCAAGCGCGACATGCCCGGCATCGGCCATATCCAGATCGCCGGCGTGCCCGAGCGCCATGAGCCGGACCTTGGCGAACTGAACTACCCGTACCTGTTCGACCTGATCGATTCGCTTGGCTACCAAGGCTGGATCGGTTGCGAATACCGTCCGCGCGCCGGCACGTCGGAAGGTCTGGGCTGGCTCAAGCCCTACCTCGGCCGCTGATTACAGAACAATCACTGATCTCTCGCCATGAACGTACTGATTACCGGCGGCGCCGGCTTCCTCGGTCTGCAACTCGCCCGCGTGCTGCTGCAACGCGGCACCCTCGACCTCGACGGCCAGGCCGTTGCCTTCGAACGCCTGACGCTGCTCGACGTGGTGGCGCCGCAAGGTGTTGACGATGCGCGCGTGCGCGTGGTGACCGGCGACCTGTCCGATCCCGCGGTACTGCGCCAAGCCATCGACCAGGACACCGCCGCGGTGTTCCACCTCGCCGCCGTGGTCAGTGGCCAGGCCGAGGCGGATTTCGAACTGGGCATGCGCGTCAACCTCGACGCCTCGCGCGCGCTGCTCGAAACCTGCCGCGAACTCGGCCACAAGCCGCGCGTGCTGTTCACCAGCTCGGTCGCAGTCTATGGTGGCGAATTGCCGCCGGTGGTGCAGGACGACACCGCGCTGAACCCGCAGTCGTCGTACGGCGTGCAGAAGGCGATCGGCGAACTGCTACTGTCCGACTACAGCCGCCGCGGCTTCGTCGACGGCCGCGTGCTGCGCCTGCCGACCATCAGCGTGCGTCCGGGCAAGCCCAATGCGGCGGCCTCGTCGTTCGCCAGCGGCATCATCCGGGAGCCGCTGGCGGGCGTGGCGGCCAACTGCCCGGTGGCGCCGGAGACCAGGCTGTGGCTGCTGTCGCCGCGTGCGGCGGTGGCGGCGCTGGTCAATGGCATCGAACTGGCTGGCGAACGGCTGGGCAACCGACGCGTGGTCAACCTGCCGGGGCTGTCGGTAACGGCGGCGGGCATGATCGACGCGCTGCGCCGCGTGGCTGGCGATGCGGTGGCGGATCTTGTGACGTGGGAACGTGAAGAGCGCGTCGAGAAGATCGTCGGCACGTGGCCTGCGGCGTGGAATGCCGAGCGGGCGCTGGAGCTGGGGTTCGAGAGCGATGCCAGCTTTGATGCGGTGATCCGGGCTTATATGGAAGATGCGGGGGTGGGGAAGTAAGCTGGCGCCGCGGCAAGCTAGTTGTACGCAAAGACGCGGGAGCTTGCCATCACCCCTTGCAATCGCTCCCCTCTCCCGCGAAGTGGGAGAGGGGTGGGGGTGAGGGCCGGAGCTTCCACGAAGTCAAGCGCGTCGGTATGCCAGCGCCTGCCCTCACCCCCTGCCCCTCTCCCGCAAGCGGGAGAGGGGAGCAAACAAGCGGGATTTGAAGCCTCGTCGGGGCGGGCTACCCCGCCGGCTTCACCACCTCATACCCCTCGATAATCTCCCGCACCCCCCCCGGGATCGCCGCCGACTTCTGCGTCGCCGGATCGGCGCACACATAGACGATTTCACCGGTAATCAGGTGCTCGTCGCCCCGGTACATCTCCACCCGGAACAACATGCTGGATCGCCCCAGCCGCGCCATGCGCCCGCGCAGTTCCAGCTCATCGTCAAAGCGCGCCGATGCGTGATACTCCAGCGTGGACTTGACCACGAAGATATCAACGCCGTGCGCGTGCAGCACGTCCTCCGGATAGCGGATCCCCAGTGCACGCCAGTACTCGGTCACGCAGATATCGCAATAGGTCAGGTAGTGCGCATTGAAGACGATCGATTGCGGATCGACTTCGGACCAGCGCACGCGCAGCGGGATGGTGTGGCGGAACTCTTCTTTGGCCATTGACGTCGTCTCCTTGGTTGTTTGTCGGCGCAATGCAAAGCATCAGGCCGCCAGCCCGCCGGCACAGGACCGGCAGGCGCGGCGGCCTGGTTGAACGCAATCGGCGTTGGCTTACTGCGGCTTGGCCAGGCCCAGCTTCTCGATGATCGCCTTTTCCTTCTTGACGGTATCGGCGGCGAACTGCGCGTACTGCTGGGTGTTCATGTAGAACGGCTCCATGTCGAACTTGGCCAGCGATTCGCGGTAGTTGGGCATTTCCATCGCCTTCTTGAAGGCGTCATGCAGCTTCTGCACGATCTTCGGGTCCGTGCCCTTGGGTGCGACCAGGCCGAACGGCGAGGTCTGCACGATGCCCATGCCCAGTTCCTTCAGCGTCGGCACGTTGGGGAAGCGCGCCGAGCGCTTCTCGCCCCAGGTCGACAGCAGGCGCAGCTTGCCCTGCTCCACGTACGGCGCCCAGGCCGGCGTATCGGCCACCGACATCACGTGGCCGCCCAGCAGCGCCTGCATCGATTCCGCATTGCCCTTGTACGGGATGTGCGAGAACTGCACGCCCTGCTGCAGCGCCAGCTCTTCCATGGTCAGGTGCAGCGTGGTCATGCTGCCCGGCGAGCCGTAGGTCAGCTTGCCCGGATTGGCCTTGGCATACGCGACGTACTCCTGCATGGTCTTGATCGGCGAATCGGCCGGCACCACCAGGCCGAACGAATAGCCGGCCAGGTTGATGATGTAGCTCAGGTCCTTGACAGGATCCCAGTTGATCTTGGTGGTGTACGGCAGGCGATAGACCGGCATGGCGACCTGCGCCAGGGTGTAGCCGTCGGGCGCCGTGGTCTGCATCATCTGCGCGGGCAGCACGCCGCCGGCGCCGGGCTTGTTCTCGACGATCACCGGCTGGCCGAGGATCTTGGAGGCGTTGTCGGCCAGGACGCGGAACGGGATGTCGGTGGAGCCGCCGGCGGTATAGCCGATCACCAGGCGGATCGGGCGCTGCGGGAACTTGTCGGCCTGTGCCTGGGCAGGCATGGCGGCCAGGCCGATGGCTGCGGTGGCAGCGGCGAGGCCCGCGCGGGCGATAAATTGGCGGCGTTGCATTTGACTAGGTCTCCTTGTGCTGCAAGTCACTGCTGAAAAGGTCGGTGCTGCGTGTTGTCAGGATTGGCCGAAGGCGGTACGCAGCGCGGCGACGGCATCGGCATGCGCCTGCGCCACCGCCGGCACGAACCGGCCCAGCTTGAAGAAATCATGGATCATGCCGGGGTAGTCCGCCAGCGTGGCCGGCACGCCCGCGGCGCGCAGCTTGGCTGCGTAGGCGACGCCTTCGTCATGCAGCGGGTCGTACCCGGCTACTGCGATCCAGGCCGGGCACACATTGCGCACGTCGGCGCCGGTGCCGCCGCCGTCCAGCGGGGCGAAGCGCCAGTCGTCGCGGCTGGCTTCCTGGTCCAGGTACTGCGCGAAAAACCAGCGGATCATTTCGGCGGTCAGCAGGTACCCTTCGGCCAGTGCGCGGTGCGATGGCGTGTCCTGGCGCGCGCAGGTGCCGGGGTACAACAGCATCTGCAGCACGGGGGCGAGCCCCGCGTTGCGCGCCTCCACGGCGCTGGCCGCGGCCAGCGTGCCGCCCGCGCTGTCGCCGCCCAGCGCGATGCGGGCCGGGTCGGCACCCAGCCGCTCGGCTTCGGCAAAGATCCAGTGCAGCGCGTCGAACGCGTCGTTCACCGCGGTCGGAAAGCGCCATTGCGGCCCGAGGCGGTAATCTACCGACAGCACCATGCAATCGGCCTGGCCGCACAGCAGCCGGCACAGCGCATCGTGCGAATTGACGCTGCCGACTGTAAAGCCGCCGCCGTGGAAGTACACCAGCAGCGGCAGCGGCTCGGCCCAGCTGGCCTCACGCGGCGTGTACAGCCGCGCCGGGATGGCATGGCCGTCACGCGCGGGCACCTGGAGGTCTTCGGTCGCGTGCACGGCGGGCGGGCTGATGTCGAGAATTGGCGCGCTCTTCTCGTAAGCGATCTTGGCGTCCTCCGGATCCAGTGCATTGATCGGCGGCCGCTTGGCGCGGGCGATCAGTTCCAGCAGTTGCGACACCTGCGGGTCAAGCGGCGCCAGCGGCAGGCCAGGCGTTGGTTGGTCGGAAGACGGTACGGCGGACATGAAGAAATCAGTGAAATCCGAACCCCGACTATCACGGCCAGCGCGTCGTGGACGCCGCCCGCATCGGTGGAAGTTCGAATAGTGAACGATCGTTCGATTTTAGTATGATGCCAGATGTTTCTGAAACGAGGCAGTACGAGATAACCCCGAAAGCCTCACGCCTGCCTGCCACGCGAGCCAGTTTTTGCGCGATGATCGGCTGGCGCGCGGCGCGGGCCACAACAACCCATTGAAACCGAAGGCGGCGCGCCTGGCCAGTGCCTTACCAGGACCCCGGTTCGCGGCAGATCCCTGCAGGAGACAAGCAAATATGGCGTTTATCTACTATCTGACCCACATCCACCTGGATTTCGGCGCGGTCAACCTGCTCAAGTCGGAATGCGAGCGCATCGGCATCCGCCGCCCGCTGCTGGTCACCGACAAAGGCGTGGTCGCGGCCGGCGTGGCGCAACGGGCCATCGACGCGATGCAGGGGTTGCCGGTCGCGGTTTTCGACGAAACCCCGTCGAACCCGACCGAGGCGATGGTCCGCAAGGCCGCCGAACAATACCGCGATGCCGGCTGTGACGGGCTGGTGGCGGTGGGCGGCGGATCGTCGATCGACCTCGCCAAGGGCATCGCCATCCTCGCCACGCACCCGGGCGAGCTGACCACGTACGCCACGATCGAAGGCGGCAGCACCAGGATTACCGACCAGGCCGCGCCGCTGATCGCCGTGCCGACCACCTCTGGCACCGGCAGCGAAGTGGCGCGCGGCGCGATCATCATTCTCGACGACGGGCGCAAGCTGGGCTTCCACTCGTGGCATCTGCTGCCCAAGTCGGCCATCTGCGATCCGGAGCTGACGCTGGGCCTGCCGGCCGGATTGACCGCGGCCACCGGCATGGACGCGATCGCCCACTGCATCGAGACCTTCCTGGCCCCCGCCTTCAACCCGCCCGCCGACGGCATCGCGCTGGACGGCCTGGAACGCGGCTGGACCCATATCGAGCGCGCCACCCGCGACGGCCAGGACCGCGACGCGCGGCTGAACATGATGAGCGCATCCATGCAGGGCGCGATGGCCTTCCAGAAGGGGCTGGGCTGCGTGCATTCGCTGTCGCACCCGCTGGGCGGGCTGAAGATCGACGGCCGCACCGGCCTGCATCACGGCACGCTCAACGCGGTGGTGATGCCGGCGGTGCTGCGCTTCAACGCCGACGCGCCCACGGTGGTGCGCGACGACCGCTACGCACGGCTGCGCCGCGCCATGCATCTGCCCGACGGCGCCGATATCGCGCAGGCCGTGCACGACATGACGGCACGCCTGGGCCTGCCCACCGGGCTGCGCCAGATGGGCGTCACGGAGGAGATGTTTGACAAGGTGATCGCCGGCGCGCTGGCCGACCATTGCCACAAGACCAACCCGAAAGAAGCCAGCGCGGCGGATTATCGGCGTATGCTTGAGCAATCCATGTAGTGCATAGCAGCAAGGTGGCCCGCCGGCACCGCGGCGGGTGCGCTCTCAAACCAGGAGACCACATGACCGGCGAGCACCTGCAGGTAGTCCATGGCGACATCACCCGGATGGAAGTCGATGCCATCGTCAACGCGGCCAACAGCGGGCTGCTGGGCGGCGGCGGCGTCGACGGCGCCATCCACGGGGCCGGCGGCCCCGCCATCATGGAGGCCTGCCGCGCGATCCGCGATGCGCAGGGCGGCTGCCCCACCGGCGAGGCGGTCATCACCACGGGCGGGCGCCTGCCCGCGCCGTACGTGATCCACGCCGTCGGCCCGGTCTGGCATGGCGGCAGCCAGGGCGAGGACGAACAGCTTGCCGACGCCTACCGCAACAGCATCCGCGTGGCCGCGCAGCACCACCTGCGCACGCTCGCCTTCCCCAACATCAGCACGGGCATCTACGGCTTCCCGCGCGAGCGCGCGGCGGATATCGCCATCGCCGCGGTGCGCGAAGCGCTGGCGGCTGCGCCCGAGATCGAGCAGGTGACCTTCGTCTGCTTCGACGACGAGAACTACCGCCTGTACCGCGAGCGCCTGTCCTGACGCCGGCCGTCGGGGCCTGCGTCTGAACTTGTGGCGCAGGCCCCGGCGCGCGGCACGGTCCGGCTGCCGTCGGCCGGGCGGCAGCACGCCGTTGAACGCGGCAACGGTGGCGCCAGCGCCCCGGTGCGACCTGTCCGAGGAACCGGCAGGGCGCGGCTAGCCCGCTGGCAATGCGCTGCGGATCAACAGGTTGACGTGCTCAGGCTGCTCGTGGATGACCCAGTGGGTGCCGTCCGGGATGCGCTCCAGGCGCAGGTCCGTGACAAAGTCCTCCAGGCCGTTGAGCAGGGATTTCGGCAAGGCGCGGTCGCGTTCGCCCCAGATCACCAGCGTCGGCACGCGGATAACGAACCTGTCCGGATCGAGCTGCGACAGATCCGGCCCCGCCTCGCCGTCGCCCGGCGGCCGCATCGGCGAGGCGCGGTAGAAGTTGACGCCGCCGGTCAGCGGATGCACGCCCTCTTCGCCAGGCTGCGACCACGCGGCGTGGTAGCGCTCGCGTGTCTCCGGCGTGTACCACGCCGCCGGCTTGCCCTCGGCGTCGGCCAGCATGCGGTCCAGCAGCGCAAAGTCGTTGGCGGCCAACGCCTTTTCCGAACCGGACTTGCGCAGCCAGTTCATGTAGGCGGAGGCGGCCTGCTGCTCCGGATCGGTGGCCAGCGCGCGCGCGAACAGGTACGGATGCGGCGAGTTGATAATGACAAGCTGGCGCACGAGTTGCGGAAACTGGATCGCCAGGTTCCAGCAGATCGCGCCGCCCCAGTCGTGCGCCACCACGATTGCCTGGTCATAGCCCAGTGCCCCGATGAACTGCACCAGGTCCTCGACGATATGGCGCGGCCGGTAGGACTCTACGTCGCCCGGTTTGCTCGACAGGTTGTAGCCGCGCAGGTCGGGCGCGACGGCGAAGTGCGTGTGCCCGAACTCTGCCAGCTGCGCTTCCCATTCGTACCAGAACTCGGGGAATCCGTGCACGAACAGCATCAGCGGCTTGCCGCGCTCGCCGGCGCTGGCGTAGTGCAGCCGGGTGCCATTGGACAGGCTGGCGTATTGCAGGTGCCGGATCACGGCGGGGGTGGCCATGGTGGTCTCCATGTGCGTGGCTCCTCGTTGGTGGCGTTGGCGTGTCAGCCGCGCAGCGCGGCCACGAGGCCCGCACGGACTTCGGGCTTGTCGGCAAAGGGATCGCCGGGGTTGCGCGGCCCGACGATGTCCTCGAAGCGCTGGCGCACCGGCGCCAGTGCCTGCGGATGCGAATAAATATAGAAGCTATCGGCGACGATGGCATCGAAGGTCTTCTGCGCCACCTCGGCGGCGGTCAACTTGCCGGAGCCGACGGCCTTGTCCGACAGCGCCTGCGACACCAGCTGCGAACGCGTCGGCGGCACCTGGTTGGCCAGCTCCGCGGGCCGGTTGCGCTGCGACTGGTTGATGCCGGTGGGCACGAAGTACGGACACAGTACCGAGCAACGCACCTGCTCGGTGACCAGGCCCAGGTCCTGGTACAGCGTTTCCGACAGCGACACCACAGCGTGCTTGGATACGTTGTACACGCCCATCGCAGGCGGGTTCAGCAAGCCTGCCATCGACGCGGTGTTGACGATATGGCCCTGGTACGACGGGTCCTTCTCCGCGGCGGCCAGCATCAGCGGCGTGAAGATGCGCACGCCGTGGATCACGCCGTAGAGATTGACGCCGAGCACCCATTCCCAGTCCTGCAGCGAGTTTTCCCAGAGCAGTCCGCCGGCACCCACGCCGGCATTGTTGAACAGCAGGTTGACCTGCCCGAACGCTTCCATCGCGGCGTCGGCCAGCGCCTGCACCTGCTCGGCGCGCGACACGTCGGTGCGCAGCCCGATCACCGGCACGTTGCGCGCCTTGAATTCGGCCACCGTCGCGTCCAGCGCGTCCTCCTGCACGTCGGCCAGCACCAGCTTCATGCCGAGATCGGCGCCGATGCGGGCGAATTCCTTGCCAAACCCCGAAGCACCACCGGTGATGACGGCTACCTTGTTGGAGAAATCCTTCATGTTGTCTGTCCTGTCGCGTGAAATCAGTAGGAGGATGGCCGCGCGCAGCGGCGCAGCGCAGCTGCCGGTTCAGGCAGCGCGCTGCACCTGGTAGCCCTGCCGCGGGAAATGCACGTTGAGCGCGCCGGCGCGCGGGTCCTGCCGGCGCAGCGTGACGCGGTGCGGGCCCAGTGCCAGCAACACGCCGGCCACGGGGTCGCGCGCGTAGTCGGTGGGCGTGACCGTAACCGGGTCGCCCGGCTGCAAGCCATCGGCGTCGCGCACGCCTTCCTCGAGCGCCAACGGGTCCGCGCTGCGCGCCATGCCGATGGCCTGCTCGCCGTCGATCACGTGAGGGCGCCCGTGGCCGAACGTATTCATGCGCGCATACCAGGCCTGCAGCCTGGGATAGGCCTCCAGCATCTGCGCCAGCGCGCCGGCGCGGCGGATAAACCAGAGGTTGTGGTACAGCGAAAAGTCCGCGACGGACAGCAATGGCCCGGAGACATGCTCCACGCCTGCGGCGAACTGCGTTTCGAGCCTGCCGAAGGTTTCGTGCAGCTGCGCGGTGGCCTCTGGCAGCGGCATGCGCAGCGCGTTGGTGTCGCCGCGCATGGCCTTGCGGTCAGCGACAAATGCCTGGATCTGCGCCGGCGACAGATGGCCCAGCATGCTGGCGACACCGGCTGGCTGAAACACGTGGGTCACCGCAGCGGTAAACAGCGCACTATCGAACCAGGCCGCCATCACGCGCGCCGCCGCGGCCTGCGCGGGCGGATACAGCGGCGGTGACGGCGCCAGCGTGTCGACGACTTCGCAGATCAGTGCCGTGTCGCAATAGATATCGGCGCCGACCTGCATCACCGGCGTGCGCCGGTAGCCGCCGGTCAGCGACAGCAGGTCGGGCTTGGGCAAAATGGCGGGGATTTCCACCGCCTGCCACGCCAGGCCCTTGGCGCCCAGCAGCAGCCGTATTTTTTCCGAGAACGGCGACGTTGCGTACTGGTGAAGGATGATGTCTGCCATGCGTGCCACCTCACGGTTGTGGATCGACTGCAGGGATAGCCGCCATGCGGCGGCCGCATTGCAACGCTTTCCGGTAGCCGCTCAGTCCAGCAGGTCGGGCTGTTCCTTGACGATGCGCGCATACAGCGGCTGGAACTGGAACCAGCCCGCCTGCGCGGTGCCGACGATCGAATACGCCTGCCGTGCGGCAGCATCGGCAATCACCTTCAGCGGCGCCTGCGTGCGCGCCGCGGCCGCTTCGGCCAGCAGCTGCACCTGGCAGGAACGCTCCATCGTGATGAACCACCACGCGGCTTCGTCCACGGTCTTGCCGACCGTCAGCAGGCCGTGGTTCTGCAGGATCGCGGCCTTGTTCTGCCCGAGCGCGTTGGCGATGCGCTGGCCCTCGTCCAGCTCCACCACCACGCCGCCAAAGTCGTCATAGACCGCGTGGTCGTTGTAGAAGGCGCACACGTCCTGCGTCAGCGCATCGAGCGGGCGGCCGAGCGTCGACCAGGCGCGGCCATAGGTGCTGTGCGAGTGCGCGGCGGCGACTGCGTCGGGACGGGTCTGATGCACGCGCGAATGGATCGCAAAGGCCGCGGCATTGACCGGGTAGTCGCCCTCCACCACGTCGCCGTGGTGGTCGCAGCGGATCAGGTTCGAGACCTTGACCTGGCTGAAATGCACGCCGAACGGATTGACCCAGAAGGTGTCGGGAAACTCGGGGTCGCGCGCGGTGATATGGCCGGCCACGCCCTCGTCGAAGCCGAATTTCGAGAACAGCCGGAAGGCGGCGGCAAGGCGCTGCTTGCGATGCAGGCGCTCTTCGCCCGCGGTGGCGAACTGTGGCGGCCGCGGCAGGTTGCGGTAGCGCGCCTTGACCTCTTCAGGCAGGCCGGCGCCGATATCATCGCTTGCGGCTTGCTGGACTTGCGGAACTTGCGGGGCGTTCATGGGTGTCTCCTCCTCATTTTTTGCCTGCGTTGTCCTGCGCGGCACGCCCGTGGGGACACGGCGTGCCGGTGCTGCGCTCAGACCAGCTTGACCAGCTGCTTGCCGAAGTTCTTGCCCTTGAGCAGACCCATGAAGGCTTCCGGCGCGCTCGCCAGGCCTTCGGCAATGCTCTCGCGGAACTTCAGCTTGCCCTGCGCGACCGCGGTGCCCAGCTCCTTCAGCGCCTGCGGCCACACCTCCATGTGCTCGGAGACGATGAAGCCCTCGATGGTCAGGCGCGAGACCAGGATCAGCTGCGGGTTCTTCAGCGGCAGCGGCTGGCCGTCATAGCCGGCGATCATGCCGCACATGGCGATGCGGCCGAAGGCGTTCATGCGCGACAGCACCGCGTCGAAGATCTCGCCACCGACGTTCTCGAAATAGCCGTCGATGCCGTCGGGCGTGGCTTCCTTGAGCATGGTGTAGAGCTCTTTCGGGTCTTTCGCCGCCTTGTAGTCGATACAGGCATCGAAGCCCAGCTCATTGACCACGTAGTCGCACTTGTCCTTGCCACCGGCAAAGCCCACCGCGCGGCAGCCCGCCAGCTTGGCCAGCTGGCCCACCACGCTGCCGACCGCGCCCGACGCGGCGCTGACCGCAATGGTCTTGCCCGCCTTCGGCTGGATGATCTTGTTCAGCCCATACCACGCGGTCACGCCCGGCATGCCGACCGAGCCCAGGTACGCCGACAGCGGGATATGCGTGGTATCGACCGGCTGCAGGCCAGTGCCGTCGCTGACGCCCATTTCCTGCCAGCCGAACATGCCGACCACCTTGTCGCCCGGCTTGAACTTGCTGTTCTTGCTTTCCACCACTTCACCGACGGTGCCGCCGATCATCACCTCATTGAGCGGCTGCGGCGCGGCATACGACTTGCTGTCGTTCATGCGTCCGCGCATGTACGGGTCGAGCGACAGGTAGTGGTTGCGCACCAGCACCTGGCCGTCGGCGATCTGCGGCACGGGCACTTCTTCCAGCCGGAAATTTGCCGGCGTCACCGCGCCCTCCGGACGAGAGGCCAGGACGATGCGCTTGAACGTGTTGGACATGGTCGGATTCCTTCCATTGGGAGATGGGAACTGCATGGAAACTGCTAGGAGCTGCTATGTGGGGCACCTGCCGCCCCGCGCTGTCCTGGCGCCGGCGCTCAGCCGTCGGCGCCGGTATCGGTTTCGCCCGGGCGCTGTGGCGGCATGCGCCGGATGTACTTGAACGTGCCCGAGCCGCGCGCCACGGTCTTGCCGTCGGCATCGACGATCTCGGCCTCGCAGAACACCATGGTGGTGGTGCGGTGCACCGTGGTGCCGCGCGCGGTCAGGTGGCCGCGGCCCGGCGCCATGAAGCTGCTCTTCATTTCGATGGTGACCACGCCGCGGCCATCGGCATCGCCGCTGCGGCCGGCCACCGCCATGGCCACGTCGAGCAACGTCATGATCACGCCGCCGTGGGCCATGTCCCAGCTGTTCTGGTGGCGCTTTTCGACCGGCAGCGAGATCTCGCTGCGCCCGCCCTCGGCCAGGCTGCAGGTCACGCCAAGGTCGGAAAGGAACGGGATATGGCTCAGGGAGCCGGTGTACTGGTTCATGGCAATGCGAGTCGAAGTGGGGGTTGGAGAGGCGCCGGCGGCAGCCTGCCGCCGGCGCCGATCCCGCATTATTGCCGCAAACGCCGGCAGTCGCTCACAGCGCGCTCAGACCGCGCTGACGCCGCCGTCGACCGCCAGGATCTGCCCGGTGATGTGCTTGCCGGCATCGCTGGCAAACAGCAGCGCAGCGCCCTTGAGGTCTTCGTCGTCGCCCAGGCGGTGCAGCGGCACGCCGGCGCACATCGCATCGACGCCCATGCGCTCGAGCGAGCCCTTGGTCATCTTCGACGGGAAGAAGCCCGGCGCCAGCGCGTTGACGGTGATGTTGTGCTCGCCCCACTCGCCCGCCAGCGTGCGGGTGAAGTTGACCACCGCGCCCTTCGAGGTGTTGTAGGCGATGGTCTCCATCGACCCCGGCGGATTGCCGGCCAGGCCCGCGATCGACGCCACGTTGATGATGCGGCCGTAGCGGCGCGGGATCATCGACAGCTTGCCGATGCGCTGGCTCAGCAGGAACAGGCCGCGGATATTCAGGTTCATCACCTTGTCCCACGCTTCCACCGGATGGTCCTCGGCCGGCGCGCCCCAGGTGGCGCCGGCGTTGTTGACGAGGATGTCGACGTGGCCAAGCTTTGCGATCGCTTCGTCGGCGAGCCGCGCGATCTCGGACTCCTGCGAGCCGTCGGCGGCGATCCAGTCGGCCTCGATGCCGAGGCCCTTCAAATGTTCCTGCGCCGCGCGCAGTTCGTCGGCCTTGCGGGCCGACAGCACGATTCGCGCGCCCTGCTCGCCCAGTGCCTCGGCGATCTGCAGGCCAAGGCCGCGCGAGCCGCCCGTGATCAGCGCGGTCTTGCCCTTCAGGTCAAACAGTTGCTGGATGGTGCGCATGTGTCTCTTCCTTCCTTGTCTTTGAATCGGTAGTAAGCGGGTCAGAACCAGCGGTCAGAACCAGGCGTCCTGCATGTCCAGCGTGGTGCGATCGAGCGATGCCAGCAGGTCGAGCTGAGGGCCGACCCTGGGCAGTTCGAAGCGGAAGAAGTACGCCGCCGCGGCCAGCTTGCCGCGATAGAAGTCCTGGTCTTCCTTGCCGCTCGCCTGCGGCAACGCGGCTTGCGCCAGCAGTGCCTGCTCCAGCCAGATCCACGCGACCACCACGTGGCCGAAGGCTTCGAGGTAGACCGAGGCGTTGGCGAGCGTCACGTTGGAATCGCCAGCGCTCCACAGCGTTTGGGTCACTTCTGCCAGACGCTTGGTTGCGGCGCCGAGCGCGCGCGCCTGTTGCGCCAGTTCCGCATCGTCCGCGGCCAGCGCGCGGCCGATGGTGCCCTGCACGCGCTCGCCGAGCAGCTTGAACGCGGCGCCATCCTTCATCACCACCTTGCGGCCCAGCAGGTCCAGGCCCTGGATGCCGTGCGTGCCTTCGTGGATCGGGTTCAGGCGGTTGTCGCGGTAGAACTGCTCGACGTTGTATTCGCGGGTATAGCCGTAGCCGCCATGCACCTGGATCGCCAGGTTGTTGGCCTCCAGGCACCATTGCGACGGCCAGCTTTTTGCGATCGGGGTCAGGATGTCGAGCAGCAGCGCCAGGCGCGCGTGCGCTTCCTGGTTACCGGCGGCGGCAGCGGCTTCCTCTTCGTCAACCAGCCGCGCGCAGTACAGGTTCAGCGCCAGGCCACCTTCGACATAGCTCTTCTGTGCCAGAAGCATGCGGCGGATATCGGCGTGCTCGACCAATTTCACCTGCGGGCTGGCAGCGTCCTTGCCGCCGGGGCCAACCGGGCGGCCTTGCGGACGGTTGCGCGCATAGTCCAGCGCATGCAGGTAGCCGGTATAGCCCAGCATCACCGCGCCCAGGCCCACGCCGATGCGCGCCTCGTTCATCATGTGGAACATGCAGGCCAGGCCCTTGTGCGGCTCGCCCACCAGGTAACCGATCGCACCGGCCTTGCCACCCGGCTGGTACTTCATGCCCTCGCCGAAGTTCAGGAGGCAGTTGGTGGTGCCGCGGTAGCCCATCTTGTGGTTCAGGCCGGCAAGCACCACGTCGTTGTGCTCGCCCAGCGAGCCATCCTCGTTGACCAGGTACTTGGGCACGATGAACAGCGAGATGCCCTTCACGCCCGGGATCAGCTTGCCGTCCGGGCCGGGGATCTTGGCCAGCACCAGGTGGACGATGTTGTCCGACAGTTCGTGCTCGCCGGCGGAAATCCACATCTTGTTGCCGCGCAGCCGGTATTGCGCGCCCAGCGGCGATTCGCCTTCATACTCGGCGCGCGTCGTGATATCCGACAGCGACGAGCCCGCCTGCGGCTCCGACAGGCACATGGTGCCGAAGAAGCGCCCTTCCATTTCCGGCTTGACGAAGGTCTCGACCTGCGCCGGCGTGCCGTGCGCGAGCAGCAGGTTGGCGTTGCCGATGGTCAGGAACGGGTAGGAACTGGTGCCAACGTTGGCGCCCTTGAAGTAGGCAAAGCCGGCTTTCTCTACCACCACCGGCAGCTGCATGCCCCCCAGTTCGTAGTCCTGCCCGGCGGCCATCAGGCCGGCCTCGCAGAAGGCCTTCAGCGCGGTGCTGACCTCGGGGATGATGCTGACGGTCTCGCCGTCGAATTCGGGTTCGTGCTGGTCGTTCTTCTTGTTGTGCGGCGCGAACAGGTCGGTGGCGATCTTCTCGCAGGTATCCAGCGCGGCATCGAAGGTCTCGCGCGAGTGGTCGGCGTAGCGCGGAATGCGGGTCAGCTCGTCGACCTTGAGCCATTCGTACAGAATGAAGTTCAGGTCGCGACGGGAAAGGATCATCGACATGGTGTCTCCAGGCGGAGCGCTGCGTGGCGTACCGCGAATTCTTTTTTCTTGCTGGTGCGCCCGAGGCTGAGAGAGAACCCAGTCGAGAGAGCGTGGCCTCGGAGCGATGTTGAGCTTGCAGAAACGGCTGGCTTGGGATGACTACGAGCCTGCTCCCTCTCCCGCTTGCGGGAGAGGGTTGGGGAGAGGGCCAGCATCGCCATGAAGTGATGCACGTCGGTACTGCGAACTCCCGCCCTCTCCCCCGGCCCCTCTCCCGCAAGCGGGAGAGGGGAGCAAACAAGCGGCCAGTCGTTACAGCACCTCGAACAGACCCGCCGCGCCCTGCCCACCACCGATGCACATGGTCACCACCACGTACTTCGCGCCGCGGCGCTTGCCTTCAATCAGCGCATGGCCGACCAGGCGCGCGCCCGACACGCCGTACGGGTGACCCACCGCGATGGCACCGCCGTTGACGTTGAGGCGGTCCATCGGGATGCCCAGTGTGTCGGCGCAGTACAGCACCTGCACCGCGAAGGCTTCGTTCAGCTCCCACAGGCCGATGTCTTCGACCTTCAGGCCGGCCTTCTTCAGCAGCTTGGGCACCGCGAAGACGGGGCCGATGCCCATCTCGTCCGGCTCGCAACCGGCCACGGCAAAGCCGCGGAACACGCCCAGCGGCTGCAGGCCGCGGGCCTCGGCCACGCGCGCGTTCATCACCACGGCCGCCGAGGCGCCGTCCGAGAACTGCGAGGCATTGCCGGCGGTGATCACGCCACCCGGCACCGCGCTGCGGATCTTTGCCACGCCTTCCAGCGTAGTGTCGGCGCGGATGCCTTCGTCGCGGTCGATGGTCACTTCCTTCGTCACCAGCTGGCCGGTGGACTTGTCGGCGACGCCGGCAAGCACCGTCATCGGCACGATCTCATCCTTGAACTTGCCGGCTTCCTGCGCGGCGGCGGCACGCTGCTGGCTGCGCACGCCGTATTCGTCCTGGCGATCCTTCGAGACGTTGTAGCGCTTGGCCACGTTCTCGGCGGTCTGCAGCATGTTCCAGTAGATTTCCGGCTTGTTCTTCACCAGCCAGCTTTCCTGGACCATATGGCGATTCATTTCCTGCTGCACGCAGGAGATGCTTTCCACGCCGCCGGCGACGAAGATGTCGCCCTCATCGGCGATCACCCGCTGTGCGGCCATGGCGATGGTCTGCAGGCCCGACGAGCAGAAGCGGTTGACGGTGGCACCGGGTACAGTGACCGGGCAGCCGGCGCGCAGCGCGATCTGGCGCGCGATGTTGGCACCGGTGGCGCCTTCCGGGTTGGCGCAGCCCATCAGCACGTCTTCCACTTCGCCGGCTTCGATCTTGGCGCGGGCGATGGCGTGCTGGACGGCGTGACCACCCAGCGTGGCGCCGTGGGTCATGTTGAAGGCACCCTTCCAGCTCTTGGCCAGAGCGGTCCGTGCGGTGGATACGATGACTGCTTCGTTCATGTCTTGCTCCTCGGAATCTCTTGTGTCTTTCAGTTCGGTGGTTCGGTTCAGCCCTTGCCTTGCAGGACGTCGGCGGACATGACGCGTACTACGCCGGCGGCGCCGAGGTCCTGCCATGCCTTGGCCAGCGACCCTTGCAGGTCGATGGCGCGGCATGCATCCTCGATCACCGCGGCCTCGAAGCCCGCGGCGCGAGCATCAAGCGCGCTCCATGCCACGCAATAGTCCGTCGCCACCCCGGCGCAGAACACGCGCTTCACGCCATGCTCGCGCAGGTAGCCAGCCAGCCCGGTGCGCGTGGTGCGGTCCGCCTCAAGGAAAGCGGAGTAGCTGTCCACGTCGGCATGGTGGCCCTTGCGGATCACCAGCCGTGCATGCGGCACGTGCAGGCCCGCATGCAGCGCGGCGCCCGGCGTGTCCTGCACGCAGTGCACGGGCCACAGCACCTGCTCGCCATATGGCAGCGTAAGCATCTGGAACGGCTGCGTGCCGGCGTGGTTGGCCGCGAACGAGACGTGCGCGGCCGGATGCCAGTCCTGCGTCACCACCACATGCCCGAACGCGCGCGCCAGCCGGTTGATGACGGGCACCACTTCATCGCCGTTGGGCACCGCAAGCGCGCCGCCCGGCATGAAGTCGTTCTGCACGTCGATCACCAGCAGGCAATCGTCCGGTCCGATGGTGGTGTTCATGGCCGCTCCTGGCTGAACCCTGATGGCGTCTTAGCCGTTAAAACCCTTGCCTTCGTCCGCCAGCTTCTGCAGCAGCGGCGCGACCTGCCAGGCTTCGCCGTGGTAGCCCTTGGCGTAGCGCTTCATCGACAGCGCCACGTTGTACAGGCCGACCTGGTCCGCGTACAGCATCGGGCCGCCGCGGAACAGCGGGAAGCCGTAGCCGGTCAGGTACACCATGTCGATATCCGAGGCCTTGGAAGCAATGCCCTCTTCCAGGATCTTGGCGCCTTCGTTGACCAGCGCGAACACCAGGCGCTCGACGATCTCTTCGTCCGAGATCTTGCGGCGCGTGATGCCCAGGTCCTTGGAGTGCTGCACGATCATGTCGTTGACCTGCTGGTTCGGGTACGGCTTGCGGTCGCCCGCCTTGTAGTCGTACCAGCCCGCCCCGGTCTTCTGGCCGTAACGGCCCATCTCGCACAGCAGGTCGGCGGTCTTGGAGTACTGGATCTCCGGCTTGTCCACCGCGCGGCGCTTGCGGATGGCCCAGCCGATGTCGTTGCCGGCCAGGTCGCCCATGCGGAACGGGCCCATGGCAAAGCCGAACTTCTCGATGGCCTTGTCGACTTGTTCGGGCAGCGCGCCTTCGTCCAGCAGGTAGCCGGCCTGGCGGCTGTACTGCTCGATCATGCGGTTGCCGATAAAGCCGTCGCACACGCCCGACACCACCGCGGTCTTCTTGATCTTCTTGCCGACCTGCATGACCGTGGCCAGCACGTCCTTGCCAGTCTTCTCGCCGCGCACCACTTCCAGCAGCTTCATCACGTTGGCCGGGCTGAAGAAGTGCATGCCGACCACGTCCTGCGGACGCTTGGTGAACGAGGCGATCTTGTTGACGTCCAGCGTGGAGGTGTTCGAAGCCAGGATCGCGCCCTGCTTCATCACTTCATCCAGCTTCTTGAAGACGATTTCCTTGACGCCCATTTCCTCGAACACGGCTTCGATGACCATGTCGGCGTCCTTGATGTCCTCATAGGACAGCGTGGTCGAGAGCAGGCCCATGCGCTGCTCGACCTTCTCCTGGGTCAGCTTGCCCTTCTTGGCGCTGTTCTCGTAGTTCTTGCGGATGATGCCCACGCCGCGGTCCAGCGCTTCCTGCTTGGTTTCCAGGATGATGACCGGGATGCCCGCGTTCAGGAAATTCATGCTGATGCCGCCGCCCATCGTACCGGCGCCGATCACGGCAACCTTCTCGATCTTGCGCACGGGGGTGCCTTCGGGCACGTCGGGGATCTTGCTGGCGGCACGCTCGCCAAAGAAGGCGTGGCGCAGTGCGCGCGATTCCGGCGTGGTCACCAGGAACAGGAAACCCTCGCGCTCTTCCTTCAGGCCTTGCTCGAACGGCTTGAGCGAGCCGGCCACCGCTTCCAGGCACTTCAGCGGCGCCGGGAAGTTCTTGGCCATCGCGGCCACGGTGTTGCGGGCAAAGCCCAGGTAGCCTTCCGGATTCTCGTGGCGCACCTTCAGGTCGCGCACCTTCGGGTGCGGGCCGCTGGCGGCGCCGACGTTCTGCGCGAACTTGACCGCCGCGGGCAGCACGTCGCCCTCGACGATCTCATCGAACAGCTTGGTGCCCGCAAACTTCTCGGACAGCACCGGGGTGCCCGACACGATCATGTTGGCGGCGGCCTCCAGGCCGATCACGCGCGGCAGGCGCTGCGTGCCGCCGGCGCCGGGCAGCAGGCCCAGCTTCACTTCCGGCAGCGCGATCTGCGCGCCCTTGGAGGCCACGCGGTAGTTACAACCCAGCGCCAGTTCCAGGCCGCCACCCATGGCGACCGAGTGCAAAGCGGCGACCACCGGCTTGGACGACGCTTCCAGCACACGGATCACCGAGTGCAGCGTCGGCTCCTGCATGGCCTTGGGGGTATTGAATTCACGGATATCGGCGCCGCCCGAGAATGCCTTGCCGGCGCCGGTGATGACGATGGCCTTGACGGCGGCATCGTCCAGCGCACGGGTCATGCCTTCGACGATGCCAAGACGGGTGCTGTGACCCAGGCCGTTGACAGGGGGATTGTCGAGCGTGATGACGGCTACGCCGTCCTGAACCTGATACTGCGCTGTCATGCTGGTTCCTTTTGCTAAAGGTTGTCTCGGGATTCGAATTCTCGAATTATTGTTTTGCTGCTGGCCGCGGTCCGCGCGGTTCAGGGTAAACCCGCCGCAATCCCGCTTCCCACAAGCCTTCCGGCGCTTGGGCGAAACAAGCATACACAAAATAGCACGGTCGTTCAATTTCTATTTCGCGGGTTTCTGGGTGGCATGCGTGGGGCGAATTTCGGCCTGTACCGTGGTGCATGGAAGGCTGGGGTTGGGCTTGCGGGAGACCGTTACCGATGGCGCATCAGGCACATGGGTGGAATGTACCGAGCGCTGGCTCTGGGTTCAGTATGGGATTTAAATCGGCCTTGATGCGGGGGATTTGCAATGCCTGTGGTGCTGGCCGCTGGTGGGCGGTTCAACCGCCGACAGCGTGTCACCAGCAGTCGACTACAAAAAGGACCTCCACCACACACCAACAAAAACGGCCCGCCGCCCGTCAAACACGAGCAACGGGCCGCAGGCCAAGCGCAAAGACCAGCTTAGAACTTGAAGTTGGCAGTCAGCATCCCAAACCGCCCAGCACCCAGCGCACCGTAGTGGGTATGCGCCTTGGTGTAGTAGGTCTTGTCAAACAGGTTCTGCACATTCAACTGCAACGACAGGTTCTTATTGACGCGGTAAGCGGCCATCAAGTCAAAGCGCCAGTACGACGGCACATACAACGAGTTGGCCGGATTGGCATAGACCTTGTCGACATAGTACGCACCACCGCCAACCGTCAGCGCCGGCAGCACCTGATAGGTGGTCCACAGGCTGAAGCTGTTCTTAGGCGTGTTAGGGAACTGATTCCCGTTGTTGGCCGCGTTAGCAGCCTGCGGGCCGTTATCGATCAGTTCGCTGTTCAAGTACGTATAGCCGCCGAACAGACCCCACTTGTCAGTCAGGTTACCGGCAAAGCCCAACTCGAATCCCTTCACACGCTGCTTGCCGGCATTGACCGTGGTGTTGGCATCGATCGCCACACGAGCATTGTTCTTCTCGATCTGGAAGATCGCACCAGTCAGCGACAGGCGCTTGGCCAGCAGATCCCACTTGGTGCCGATTTCCACCGAACGCGCGGTTTCCGGCTCCAGGTTGCGCTGCGCCGCCGTGATGTTGTCGGCGCCGTCGCCGTTGGTCGAACCCGGCGGCGTCGACGAGGTGCCGTACGACACGTAGATGCTGCCGAACTCGACCGGCTTGTAGACCACGCCAGCCTGGTAGTTAAAGAAGTTCGACTTGTTGCGGATGTCCACCTGCGCTACTGCCGCGCCGGTATTCGGGTTGGTGTAAGCGTTGGTGAAGGCGTGCGTGTCGTAGCTGTCATAGCGAACGCCACCGTTGACCATCCACTGCTTGGTGATCTCGACCGTATCGAACAGGTAGACCGAGCGCGTGCTGGTGGTGGTGTTGGTGGTGTACGGCATCTTGGTGATGCTGCCGCGCCACGGGTCGTTCGGGTTCGGATTGGCCAGCGACGTGCAGTCGAAGCTGGCTACCAGCGATGCATTGCAGGTACCGGCCGCGGCCGCGGGGTTGGCCGAGACGACGTTGTAAGGCGTGTTGTTGGTATCGTCGCGGCTGAACTCGAAGCCGAACAGCACGCTGTGCTTGAGGCTGCCGGTATCGAACTTGGCGGTCAGGTCGGTCTGGTTGGTCAGCGTCTCGGTGGCGGAGTCGCGGCTCTTGAAATTGCGCCAGACAAAGCCGCGCGGCACGTTGCCGCGGCTGTCGTCAGGGTTGGTGACGATGTAGTCGTTGCTGGCCCGGCCCCAGCGCGTGGTGTTGCTGAACACCAGGCCGTTGCGGAAATCATGGCTGACCGTTGCCGTGGCGATATCGCTCTGCGTTTTCTGGAAATCGCGGCCGGTCAGGCCGTAGAAATTGTTGCGGTCGACGTTCGCGGGCTGCGACGGGTTGGCCTTGGACGACTGGCTGGCGGGGCGCGAATACGGAATGCTGTAGTCCGGCATGCCGTTGCCCTGCAGATGGTAGTACGACAGCGTGACCTTCGTATCGGACTTCATGCCGAACGTCACCGACGGCGCAAAGCCCCACGAATTCTGGTCGACTTCGTCGCGGCCCGGCACGTTGGCGGTGTACCCCAGCGCGTTCAGGCGCACGGCGGTATTGTCGTTGATCACGTAGTTGCCATCGGCCGTGGCGCGGAAGTACGAGTCCGTGCCCACGCCGATCGAGCCCTGCGCGAAGTTCTCGGCCTGGGGCAGCTTCGACACGATATTGATCATGCCGCCGGCCGAGCCCTTGCCGCCGAAGGCCGAGCTGGGGCCCTTGATGACCTCGATGTTCTCGATGTTGAAGGTGTCGCGGGTCTGCGAAGCGGTATCGCGCACGCCGTCGACATAGATGCTCGACATCGAGTCAAAACCGCGGATGAAAGGACGGTCGCCGATCGGGTTGCCGCCTTCGCCGGCGCCGAAGGTGATGCCCGGCGTGGTCCGCAGCGCGTCCTGCAGCGAGTTGGAGCCGGATTGCTGGATCACCTCGGCCGGCACCACGGTGACGGACTTGGGCGTATCGAGCAGCGGCGCGGTGAACTTGGGCGACTGCGCTTCTTCCACCTTGTAGCCGTCCTCGCGCTTGCTGGTCACGGTGACCCGTTCCAGCGTCACCGGCGCAGCCTGGCCGGCGGCGGCGGCAGGCTGGCTCTCCTGCGCCGATGCACCCTGCATGGCAAACGCTGCGACGGCACCTGCCAGTGCTGCGGCGAGCGGGGTCAATTCAAACGATTTCTGATTTCCCTTCACGGTCTTGCCTTCTCTGTGTTGTCTTGTAGTTCTTGACGCGAACAAGCGTGGTCATGAAGACAAACCCAAGGAAGCACTACACCGTCGCCCGTGAATCCAGTCATCCATCCCCGGCGGGCGATTATAGGTACACCGAAATCGAAGCACAAATACGAATCATTCCCAATTCGGAATTAAGGCAAATTTACAACAGTGTTACAAAATGACTTGTCAACGGATTGAATTTGAGTACTCAACAGCACAAAGGAGGCGCCACCGCCACAAACGACGAACACGCCACTTCATCAGACGCCTTCTCCTGTTGAACGTGAAAGCACACCGGCGTTACGACCCCCGCAGCGCCGGCGCAAACGCTAGACCTCCAGCCACTCCTTGCGGATTTGCGAATTCGCCTTGAGCTCGCCGGGCGTGCCCTCGAACACGATATGCCCGTGTCCCATGACATAGACCCGCTGCGAGATATCCAGCGCAATCGCCAGCTTCTGCTCGATCAGCAGCACGGAGACGCCCCGCTCCTTCAGCGCCTTCAGGTAGTCCCCCACCAGCGCCACGATCATGGGCGCCAGCCCTTCCGTGGGTTCGTCGATCAGCACCAGGTCGGGATCGCCCATCAGCGTCCGGCACAGCGTCAGCATCTGCTGCTCGCCGCCGGACAACACGCCCGCCGCGGTGTTCTCCCGTTCCCTGAGCCGGGGGAACATGTTGAACATGTCCTCCACCGACCAGCGCGGCTTGGGCTGCCGCGGATTGCGCTTCTCGCCCAGCAGCAGGTTCTGCCGTACCGTCAGGGTCGGGAAGATATCCCGGTTCTCCGGCACGTAGCCGATGCCGAGATGCGCGATCTCGAACGTCCGCCGCCCCAGGATCTCCTCGCCGCGGAACTTCACCGAGCCTTCGGCCTTGACCATGCCGAGGATGGCCTTGGCCATGGTCGAGCGCCCGACGCCATTGCGCCCCAGCAGCGCGACAATCTCGCCTTCGTCGATATGCGCATCGACGCCGTGCAGGATATGGCTCTTGCCGTAGTAGGCATGCAGGCCCGTGACTTCCAGCATCCGCTTGCCCATCAGTGCGCTCCTTCGGTGGCGTCTTCGTCCAGCGTGGTCCCCAGATAGGCTTCCTTGACCTTGCGGTTGTTGCGGATCGCCTGCGGGGTATCGGTGGCAATCACTTCGCCGTAGACCAGCACCGAAATGCGGTCGGCCAGCCCGAACACCACGCTCATGTCGTGCTCCACCATTACCAGTGTCTTGCCGACGGTGACCTTGCGGATCAGCTCGACCGCATGGTCGGACTCGGAGCGGCTCATGCCCGCCGTGGGCTCGTCCAGCAGGATCACTTCGGCGCCGCCGGCGATGGTGATACCGATTTCCAGCGCACGCTGCTCGGCGTAGGTCAGCAAACCCGCCTGCGTATTGCGCCGGTGCTGCATGCCGATCAGCTCCAGCACCTCATCGGCCCGCTCGCGCGCATCGCGCAAACCTGTCAGCCGATGCCAGAACGAGTACTTGTACCCGAGCGACCACAGCACCGCGCAGCGCAGGTTTTCGAACACCGACAGCCGGTGGAAGATGTTGGTGATCTGGAAGCTGCGCGACAGCCCCATGCGGTTGATCACGAACGGCTGCAGCCCGCCGATCTCTTGCCCGTTCAGGCGCACCGTGCCGCTGGTGGGCGCGAAGCGGCCCGAGATCAGGTTGAAGGTGGTGGACTTGCCCGCCCCGTTGGGCCCGATCAGCGCGTGGCGCTCGCCCTTCGGGATGCTCAGGTTCACGCCGCGGATGATCTCCGTCTGGCCGAACTTCTTGCGTACCTCGGTCAGTTCCAGTGCCGCCGTCATGCCGTGCCTCCCGCGATCTCCGCCTGCACTTTGTCCCATTCCGCGCGCGACGCACGCACCGTCAACCGCCATCCGGCCAACCCCACGGCCCACAGCACGGCCGCCACTGCCCATGGCGTCCACGTCGCGGCGTCGAAGCCCACGCCGAACAGCTTCATGGCGGTGCCATTGGCGCTGTCGACCTGCACCTTGTAGACCAGCTCGACCGTCACGATCATCGCCAGCAGCAGCACCACGCCAGCCGCGCCGGCCTTGGCGTACGACGGCAGCATGCGGCGCAGCTTGCCCTTCGCCACCAGCGGCAGCTGCATCAGCAGCAGGCTGGCCAGGCCACCCGGCACGAACATCACCATCAGCACGAAGAACAGGCCCAGGTACAGCAGCCATGCCTTGGTCAGGTCCGACAGCGCCACCGCGAACAGCATGAACACCACCGCGCCGACGATCGGCCCGAAGAACACGCCCGCACCGCCGATGAACACCGCCAGCAACACGCCGCCGGAGCGCACCGCGCTGACGTTCTCGGCCGAGACAATCTCGAAGTTGATCGCCGCGAGCGCACCGGAAATCCCGGCGAAGAACGCCGACAGCACCAGCACCAGGTAGCGCACGCGCTGGGTGTTGTAGCCGATGAACTCGACCCGCTCGGGGTTGTCGCGCACCGCGTTGGCGATACGGCCCAGCGGCGTCTGCGTCCACGCGTACATGGCCACCATCGACACCAGGCACCACATCGCGATCAGGTAGTAGACCTGTCGCCCGGGCCCGAAGGTGAGGCCCAGGAACGGGTCGCCGACCACGCGGTTGGTGGAGATGCCGCCCTCGCCGCCGAAGAACTCAGGAAACATCAGCGAGCTGGCAAACACCATTTCGCCAATACCCATGGTGATCATGGCAAAGGTAGTACCGGCCTTCTTGGTCGTGACATAGCCGAAGATCACGCCGAAGAACGCGCCGGCCAGCCCGCCCACCAGCGGCAGCATCGACACCGGCAGCCAGACCTTGCCGGCGCCGACCATGTTCAGCACGTGCACGGCAATGAAGGCGCCCAGCCCGGAATACACCGCATGGCCGAACGACAGCATGCCGGTCTGCCCGAGCAGCATGTTGTACGACAGCGCAAAGATGATCATGATGCCCATCTGCGACATCAGCGTGATGGCGAAGCCCCCGGTAAACACCAGCGGCAGCACCAGCATGATGAGAATGGTCAGGCTCCAGATCACCCAGCGCGCCAGGTTCAGCGGGCGGTAGCGCAAGGTGCGGCCAGTCACCACCGGCTCGCGCGGTTGTTGCATTGCTTGCTCCATGGCGTCAGCTCTCCCGGGTTCCCATCAGTCCACGCGGGCGGAAGATCAGCATCACCACCAGCAACAGGTACGGCAGCACCGGCGCCACCTGGGCCACCGTGAGCTTCCACAAGGCATAGAACGGCGTGGCTTCGCTGACCGCCATGCCAAGGCTGCGCAACAGCCCCGCGAGCGATGCATCGATCGTGACCGCAAAGGTCTGCAGCACGCCTATCAGGATCGACGCAATGAAGGCCCCCACCAGCGAGCCCATGCCGCCGACCACCGCCACCACGAACACGATCGACCCTACGGCCGCCGCCATCGACGGCTCGGTGACAAAGGCATTGCCGCCGATCACGCCGGCCAGCCCCGCCAGCGCGGCGCCCCCGCCGAACACCATCATGAACACGCGCGGCACGTTGTGGCCCAGCGCCTCGACCATCTCCGGATGGGTCAGCGCGGCCTGGATTACCAGGCCGATGCGGGTGCGCGTCAACACCAGGTAGATGGCCACCAGCATGCCCAGCGACACCAGCATCATGAAGGCGCGGTATTTGGGGAAGGTTGAGGTGAACACGTGGAACAGCGGCCCTTCCAGTTCGGCCGGGATGCGGTATGGCACCGCGGCCAGTCCCCACACCAGCTTGACGCCCTCTTCGATCAGATAGGCCAGGCCGAAGGTGAACAGCAGCTCGGCCACGTGGCCGTACTTGTGCACCGTGCGCAGGCCAAAGCGCTCCACCAGCGCGCCCGCGCCCGCGACCAGCAGCGGCGCAAAGATCAGCGCCGGCCAGAAGCCAACCTTGGTGGCGATGGTGTAGGCGAAATACGCGCCCAGCATATAGAAGCTGGCGTGCGCGAAATTGAGCACGCCCATCATGCTGAAGATCAGGGTCAGGCCCGACGACAGCATGAACAGCAGCAGCCCATAGCTGATGCCGTTGAGCAGGGAGATGACAAAAAATTCCACAGCGTGTCCTTCAAGCTGGTGCCGCCGCAGTGGCCACAGTCACGTTTGGTCGGCATCCGTCCGGCTGGATTGGGGTGAGCGTCCCCCTTGCGCAGGGCGCATGGCGCCCCGGACGCTACCGCGATCGATCCAGAAAGACCGAGAGTATGCAGGATCGGGCCGCCACGCTGTCACGCTGTATCACGCTGCGTGTCATCGTGGCCGGCCCGCCATGGACAGGATCAGCCCGGCCGCTTCATCTGGCAGGACGTCGGCTGCGCGGACACGTACTGGTCCATCTGCGCGTTGGTCTTCCAGCCGTACCCGGTGTTCTCCTGGTCGTACTTGATTTCCTTGCCGTCGATCTTGGTCCAGGTGGCCACCACCAGCGGCTGCTGGGCCTGGTGGTCGGTATTGCGCATCTCGACCAGGCCGTTCATGCTGTCGACCTTGATGCCTTCCAGCGCCTTGGCCACCTTGACCGGGTCGGTCGAGTTGGTGTCCTTGAACGCCTTGGACAGCATGGCGATGCCGGTATAGGACGCCATCACGTAGAAGTCATCGTTGTACTTCTTCTTGAAGCCCTCGATGACGTCGGAGCCCTTGAACCCCTTGTTGTTGGGGTTGTAGTAGCCCACGTACTTGACGTGCTCGGCGCCGGCCGCACCCATGGCGGTCGGCACGCCGGTGGTGCCGGCGTAATAGGTGTAGTAATTGGTCGCCAGGCCGGCGTCCTTGCCCGCCTTGATCAGCAGCGCCAGGTCGCTGCCCCAGTTGCCGGTGATCACGGTATCGGCGCCCGAGGCCTTAATCTTGGCCGCATACGGCGCAAAGTCCTTCACCTGCGCCAGCGGGTGCAGGTCTTCACCCACGATCTGGATGTCCGGGCGCTTGCGCTTGAGGTAGTCCTTGGCCGCCTTGGCCACCTGGTGCCCGAACGAGTAGTTCTGGTTGATCAGGTAGACCTTCTTGACGTTGGGGTCCTTGGCCAGGAAGGTGGTCAGCGCCTCCATCTTCATGTCCGAGTTGGCGTCGAGGCGGAAATGCCAGTAGTTGCACTTGGCATTGGTCATGTCCGGGTCCACCGCAGCGTAGTTCAGGTAGATGATTTCCTTGCCCGGGTTGCGCTCGTTGTGCTTGGCCACCGCATCCTGCAACGCCAGCCCGACCGACGAGCCGTTGCCCTGCACGATATAGCGGATGTTCTGGTCGATCGCCTGCTTCAGGATGGTCAGGCTTTCCTGCGGCGACAGTTTGTTGTCGAAGCCCACCACCTCGAACTTGTGCGCGCCGGCCCAGCCCTTCTGGTTGGCCACGTCGGCCACGTACTGCCAGCTCTTGAGCTGGTTCTGCCCAACGGGGGCCATCAGCCCCGAAAGCGGATCGATGAAGGCGATCTTCACCGTATCCGCGAGTGCCGAACCCGAAACCAGCGCAGAACCCATTGCGGCGAACATGGCCACACCTGCCACCAGCGGACGCATCTTGGTCATACTGTCTCCTTCACTCTTGTCGTTGGCTTGTCGTTGGCTTGTCGTTGATTGCGGCCGGCGGCGTGGCGCCCTCCTGTTCGCGCCATACAGCCGGCCCCGGCAGCGCCATGCCGCAAGCAGGCACGGCGTACCGGATGCTGCCCTGCCGGCCTCAGGCAGCCGGCAGCTTGTAGTCCTTGAACTGTTCGCGCAGCTTGAGCTTCTGCATCTTGCCGGTGGCGGTCAGCGGAATCTCGGTGACAAAGGCGACATCGTCCGGGATCCACCACTTGGCGACCTTGCCCTCGAAGAACTGCAGCAGTTCCTCGCGCGTGACTTCGGCGCCGGGCTTCTTCACCACGACCAGCAGCGGGCGCTCGTCCCACTTGGGGTGGTAGGCCGAGATGCAGGCCGCCATATGCACCGCGGGGTGCGCGGCGGCGACGTTCTCGATGTCGATCGACGAAATCCATTCGCCGCCGGACTTGATCACGTCCTTGCTGCGGTCCGTGATCTGCATGAAGCCGTCTTCATCGATGGTGGCAACGTCGCCGGTCGGGAACCAGCCGTCGACCAGCGGGTTGCTGTCGTTGCGGTAGTACCGGTCGATGATCCACGGCCCGCGCACCATCAGGTCGCCGAAGGCCTTGCCGTCCCATGGCAGTTCCTTCCCTTCGCCGTCGACGATCTTCATGTCGACGCCGTAGATCACGCGCCCCTGCTTCTCCAGGATCTTGTGGCGATCGGCATCGGAGAGTTCGTCATGCTTGGCCAGCAGCTTGCACGAGGTGCCCAGCGGCGACATCTCGGTCATGCCCCAGGCGTGGATGACCTCCACGTCCAGCGCCTCGAGCGCGCGGATCATCGCCGGCGGCGCGGCCGAGCCGCCGATCACGGTGCGATGGAAGGTGGAGAACTTCAGGTTGTTCGACTGCACGTATTGCAGCAGGCCAAGCCACACCGTCGGCACGCCCGCGGAGAAGGTCACCTTCTCCTGCTCGAACAGTTCATACAGCGACGCGCCGTCGAGCTTGGCGCCCGGGAACACCAGCTTGGCGCCGACCAGCGGCACCGAGTACGGCAGGCCCCAGGCGTTGACGTGGAACATCGGCACCACGGGCAGGATCACGTCGCGCGCCGAACAGCCAAGCGCGTCGGGCAGCGCCGATGCGTACGAGTGCAGCACGGTGGAACGGTGCGAATACAGCGCGCCCTTGGGATTGCCGGTGGTGCCCGAGGTGTAGCACAGGCTCGACGCGAGATTCTCGTCGAACTGCGGCCATTCGTAGTTGCCGTCCTGCGCGTCGACCAGTTCCTCGTAGCAGAGCAGGGGCACCTTGGACTCGGCCGGCATGTGGGCGCGATCGGTCATCGCGACCCAGCCTTTCACGTTGGGGCAATGCGGCGCGACGCCCTCTACCAGTGGCAGGAAGGTCAGGTCGAAGAAGACATAGCCGTCTTCGGCGTGGTTGACGATATAGGCGATCTGCTCGGGGAACAGGCGCGGGTTGATGGTATGGCAGACGGCGCCCATGCCCGACACGCCATAGTAGACCTCCAGGTGGCGGTAGCCATTCCACGCCAGCGTGCCGACGCGCTCGCCCTGTTGCACGCCCAGCGCGCCGAGCGCCTGCGCCACCTTGCGGGCGCGCAGTTCGCAATCGCGGTAGGTATAGCGGTGCAGGTCGCCCTCGGTGCGGCGCGAAACGATTTCCGCAGACCCGTAATAACGGGCGGCGTGCTTGATGATGGAGGAAATGAGCAGCGGCGCGCTCATCATTTGACCCATCAATGCCATGAAACTGCCTCCTGAAGTCTGGTGGATCCGTCTAAAAACGAACAACCGTACTATTTTTTGGCGGTTGTTCGCGTGCCTCGAAACAGCGTCACTGCGATTCTGTTGTGCACTGCCGTACTGCCGGGGTGAAGCCGTGTGGTGAAGCCGTGTAGTGAAGCCTTGGTAATCGGGGCCGCAATTCTGCGAAATCCATGCACCGGATTCATGTGCGCATTGAAGGAGGGAAATAACTGCGCGGTGCCTGGCGGTCTCACCAGATGTGAGCCGTTGAGGACGTACAATACTGCGTGGCATGTTGCACCTCAACATGTCGTTTTCCCTAGCCATCCACGCATTCCCGTGCCCTCGTCATGCGGCGCTGCACCGCCCCGGAAGCGGCCCTGCGCGCCGCGCCCGGACCCGCGGATTGCGCTTGCGCGCCCCCTCTTTTGCGATGCCAGACACGCCCCAGTCCAACGCCCCGCACGTCTCCGATATCGACTCCGAAACCAACGGTGCCGCGGCGCTCGCCGTACCCTTCCCTACCACACCCGGCTTCTCCGAGCTTGGCGAGAAGTTCTTTACGCGCCTGCAGCCAACGCCGCTGCCCTCGCCCTACCTGGTGGGCGTGGCGCCGGCCGCCGCGGCGCTGCTCGGCTGGGATGCCGGCGTCGGTGCTGAGCCAGGCTTTGTCGAGACCTTTGTCGGCAACCAGGTGCCCCACTGGGCCGACCCGATCGCCACGGTCTATTCCGGACACCAGTTCGGCATCTGGGCCGGACAACTCGGCGACGGCCGCGCGATCCGGCTGGCGCAGGCCGATACGGCCGCCGGCCCTTGGGAAATCCAGATCAAGGGCGCCGGGCTGACGCCCTACTCGCGCATGGCCGATGGCCGAGCGGTGCTGCGCTCATCGATTCGCGAGTACCTGTGCTCGGAAGCAATGGCCGCGCTGGGCGTGCCGACCACGCGCGCGCTCAGTATCGTCGGATCGGACGCGCCGGTGCGGCGCGAAACCATCGAGACCTCGGCGGTGGTCACGCGCCTGGCGCCAACCTTTATCCGCTTCGGGCATTTCGAGCATTTCGCCGCGCATGACGACGTGGCCTCGCTGCGCCAGCTGGCGGACTTCGTCATCGACAACTTCATGCCGGCATTGCGCGACGAAGCACAGCCCTACCAGGCCCTGTTGCGCGAAGTCTCGCTGCGCACCGCTGACCTGGTCGCGCACTGGCAGGCCATCGGTTTCTGCCACGGCGTGATGAACACCGACAATATGTCGATCCTGGGCCTGACCATCGACTACGGCCCGTTCGGCTTCCTCGACGCGTTCGACGCCAACCATATCTGCAACCACTCCGATACGCAGGGCCGCTACGCCTACAGTCAGCAGCCGCAAGTCGCGTTCTGGAACCTGCACTGCCTGGCGCAGGCGCTGCTGCCACTGTGGCTGCCGGGAGAGGAAGCCGATAAGGAAGGCGCCCGCGATGCCGCGATCGAGTCCGCGCGCGCAGCGCTCGACCCGTTCCGCGACCGCTATGCCGCGGCCTTCTTCCGCCACTACCGCGCCAAGCTGGGCCTGCGGCCGCCGGCCGGCGGCGATGACAAGACCGACGAGCCCCTGCTGACCAGCCTGTTCCAGCTGCTGCACGGGCAGCGCGTGGACTACACGCTGTTCTGGCGCAAGCTGTGCGGCATCTCGTCGCAGGATGCCTCGCGCGATGCGCCGGTGCGCGACCTGTTCCTGGACCGCGCCGCCTTCGACGCCTGGGCCGCCGACTACCGCGCGCGGCTGCGTGCGGAGCAATCGGACGACGCCGCGCGCAAACTGGAAATGCTGGCGGCGAACCCCAAATACGTGCTGCGCAACCACCTTGCCGAGACCGCGATCCGGCGCGCGCGCGAAAAGGATTTCAGCGAAACCGAGCGCCTGCTGGCGGTGCTGTCGCGCCCATTCGACGAGCAGCCCGAGGCCGAGCACTATGCCGCGCTGCCGCCTGACTGGGCCGCCGGGCTGGAAGTCAGCTGTTCGTCATGACCGGATTGCGCATGCGCCGGAGCCTGCACGCCGGCGCCATACGGTGTAAGGTTCGCGCCAGGGTGCCGACCAACGAAGGTTCCGGAGCCATGGCCCCGGCCAAGATCGCGAGGAAACGACAATGACCACCACCAAGACCGACGCCGAGTGGCGTGAACAACTCTCCGACATCGAATACCGCGTGACGCGCGAAGCCGCGACCGAGCGCCCCTTCGCCGGCCGCTACTGGGACCATTGGGAACGTGGCATCTACAACTGCGTCGGCTGCGGTACGCCGCTGTTCGAGTCCGCCACGAAATTTGACGCCGGCTGCGGCTGGCCCAGCTATTTCCGGCCCATCAACGGCGAGGTCATTGCCGAACACGCCGACCACACCCACGGCATGGTGCGGGTGGAAGTCCGCTGCAAGGAATGCGGCAGCCACCTGGGCCATGTGTTCGAGGACGGACCGGCTCCGACCGGCCTGCGCTATTGCATCAACTCGGCTGCGCTAAAATTCGATGACCGCGACCCGGCGCAGCGTGAGGCGGATCATGCCCACGATGCCGGCAGCGGCAACGAGCCCCGGCGCGACCCGCAGCGCTGACAAGCCCCGGCCATCGCGCCGGCAACAACCTGGTACCGCATGAAATTCCTGTTCGACCTGTTCCCGGTCATCCTGTTTTTCGCCGCCTTTAAGCTGGCCGACATCTACACTGCCACCGCCGTGGCCATTGCCGCCACGGTGGTGCAGATCGGCTGGGTCTGGTTCCGCCACCGCAAGGTCGAGCCGATGCAGTGGGTCAGCCTGCTGATCATCGCCGTGTTCGGCGGCGCCACACTGGTGCTGCACAACGAAACCTTCATCAAGTGGAAACCGACGGTGCTCTACTGGATGTTCGCCGTGGCGCTGCTGGGCTCGGTGATGGTCTGGCGCAAGAACCTGATCCGCGCCATGATGGAAAAGCAGGTCGCCCTGCCCGATCCGGTGTGGACGCGCCTGAATGCGGCCTGGGCCGGCTTCTTCGCGGCCATGGGTGTGCTGAATCTCTACGTGGCCTATCAGTTTTCCACCGATGTCTGGGTCAACTTCAAGCTGTTCGGCAGCATGGGGCTGATGCTGGTGTTCATCGTTGCGCAGAGCGTCTGGCTGTCGCGCCACATGCCTGAAAACAGCCAGGACTGACGCTCCGGCGGCCTTATACCCGAAAAGGAAACTAACCGATGGCAGCCAATCCCGCCACGATCGAGGCGCTGCTGCGTGAAGCGCTCGCCCCCAGCCACCTCGCCGTGCGCGACGACAGCGCATTGCACGCCGGACACGCCGGTGCCGCATCCGGCGGCGGACATTACGACGTGACAATCGTCAGCGAGCGCTTTGCAGGTCACAGCCGGGTTGCGCGACACCGCATGGTGTATGATGCGCTGCGCAGTCTGTTCCCCGCGCAGATCCACGCCTTGGCCGTGACTGCGTACACCGACCAAGAGTACCAATCGCGCGCATAGGCGCGCCTCTTTCAGCAACTCTCAGACCAGATTCCATGAAGACCTCCGTCCTCTCGTTCAGCCTGGCGGCTGTGCTTGCAGCTGGCAGCCTGCCGGCCATCGCCCAGAATGCCGCCGTCGTGAATGGCAAAGCCATTCCGTCGGCAAAGCTGGACAAGTTGATCGCCGGCACCGGCCAGCCCGACAATCCGGAGCTGCGCAAGCGTGGCCGCGACATGCTGATCGATCGCGAACTGCTTGCGCAGGAAGCCAACAAGCGCGGACTGACCCAGCGCGACGACGTGCAGGAGCAACTGGAACAGGCACGCCTGAATGTGCTGGCCGGCGCGGTGTTCGAGGACTACGTCAAGACCCACGGCGCCAGCGACGCCGAGCTGCGCAAGCAGTACGACAAGATCAAGTCGCAATTCGGCAATGGCAAGGAATACCATGCCCGCCATATCCTGGTGGAGAAGGAAGCCGACGCCAAGGCCATCATCGCCAAGATCAAGGGCGGCGCCAAGTTCGAAGACCAGGCCAAGGCCGCCTCGAAGGATCCGGGCTCGGCTGCCAACGGCGGCGACCTGGACTGGGCCAACAGCAGCAGCTACGTGCCGGAGTTCTCGGCGGCCATGACCGGCCTGAAGAAGGGCCAGATGACCGATACGCCGGTCAAGACCCAGTTCGGCTGGCACATCATCGAACTGGTGGACGTGCGCGAAGCCAAGATCCCGTCGTTCGAAGAGGTCAAGCCGCAATTGATGCAGATGCTGATGGGCGACCAGAACTGGCAACGCGAGCAGTTCCAGGCCATGATGAAGTCGCTGAAGGACAAGGCGAAGATCCAGTAATCACGGACCGGTCGCCCCCACCGGTCCTGCAAGGTTGAACGATGCAGCGCGTGGAGACGACCGCCCCCTTGAAGGCCAACTACTGGCAACTGTGGCATCTCTCGTCCCGGGGCATGTGCTATTGCGCCTTGGCCTGGGTGACCCTGGACGGCGCCGCCCCTGGCTGGCGCCAGCTCCACCCCTACCTCCCCCTGCGTGACCGTTACGCGCCCGAGAAGATCCTGCATGCCGTGGTGGCATACAAGGAGGCTCGCGGCGAAATCAAGCCCGCGCCCGGGTTCGAGTCGGGGCGGATGTTGACGTATGCGTATGCGTCTTGGAGTTCTAGGTTGTTGAATTCTGGGGTCTAGGGTGGTGGCGGTTTTTGCTACGGCTTGGCATCTGGTAGCTATTTGATATTCCCGGTTCCGCCCTGAAGGGCGGGTAACTCTTTGTCCGAGCGACAAAGAGTCACCAGAATGCGCGTTGACCGCCCCGGGCGGGCGGCCACTCTTATCGTAGTGTGCGAGTGTTTTCGCACGGGGCTTCGCTTCCTCGCAAAGCCGGGCTGCCTGCCGCCGTGGTGCGCCACGGTGGCCGCGGATTGACGCGGTGATTGAACGAGCCCAGAGCTGTGGGTGGCCCCTGCTGCTGGCGGCAACGTAGGAACGCCTTCGGCTGCGCTGCGCGCCGGCAGTATCGCAGGTCAGTGGCTCTGGCACGGAACGCATCGCTGCGCTCGCTTGGCGCTATCGGCGATGAGCCCCTCGGTGCCCCAGGTGCCCACGTGCCCAGTTTCCACCGCCTGTTCGCTCCCCTCGCCCGCTTGCGGGAGAGGGGTTGGGGGAGAGGGCCAGAGCCTCCACGGAGCGAATCCAGCCAATTCACGAGGCCGGCCGCGGATCTTCGTTAGCGATAGCCATATCGCCACACCCGGCAAACCAACCAGGATCCGCGCGCAGCGCAGCCGTAGGCGTTCCTACCATGACGCCAGCAGCAGGGGCCACCCAACAGCTCTGGGCTCGTTCAAAAACTGCATCAATCCCAAGCCACGGTGGCGCACCAAGGCGTCAGGCAGCCCCGCCCTGCAACGAAGCAAAGCCCCGTACGAAAGCCGCCGCACACTACGATAAGAGTGGCCGCCCGCAGGGCCGTAAACGCGCTTTCTGGTGACTCTTTGTCGCTCGGACAAAGAGTTACCCGCCCTTTAGGGCGGAACCGGGCGTATCAAATAGCTACCATGCCAGCCGCCAGGAAGAGAGGCCAGCTAACCCAGCCCCCCAAGCCAAGCCACGTCATCCCACCCACTTCCTCGCATTCCGGAACATCCGCATCCACGGGCTGGCCCCATCGCCAACCTGCTTCCAAGCATCCGGCGCCCAGCTCATGGTCGCAGCACGGAACACCCGCTCCGGATGCGGCATCAGCACGGTAAAGCGGCCGTCGACGGTAGTCACCGAGGTGATGCCGTCAGGCGAGCCATTCGGGTTCAACGGATAGGTCTGCGTCATCGCGCCGTAATTGTCGACGAAACGCAGCGCAACGTTGGCCTCGCCGATATTCCCCTGCTGCGAGAAGTCCGCAAACCCTTCACCATGCGCAACCACGATGGGGATGCGGCTGCCCTCCATGCCGGCGAAGAAGATCGACGGCGACGACTGCACTTCCACGGTGACGTAACGCGCCTCGTACTGCTCCGACTGGTTGCGCGTGAACTGCGGCCAGGCACCGGCGCCCGGGATGATCGGGGCCAGGTTGCTCATCATCTGGCAGCCATTGCACACGCCCAGCGCAAAGGTGTCCTGGCGGTTAAAAAACGCCGCGAACTGCTCGGCCATCTGCGCATTGAACAGGATGGTCTTGGCCCAGCCCTCGCCGGCGCCCAGCACGTCGCCGTAGCTGAAGCCGCCGCAGGCGACAAAGCCGGTGAAGTCAGCCAGGCTGGCGCGGCCGGCGATCAGGTCGCTCATGTGCACGTCGTGCGTGTCGAAGCCGGCGCGGTCCATGCTGTACGCCATTTCGATCTGCGAGTTGACGCCCTGCTCCCGCAGGATCGCCACGCGCGGACGCGCACCCTTGACGATATACGGCGCGGCGATGTCTTCCGCCGGATCGAACGTCAGCACCGGGCTGATGCCAGGATCGGCGGCGTCCAGCAGGCGGTCATATTCGCTGTCCGCACAGGCCGGGTTGTCGCGCAGGCGTGCGATGCGCCAGCTGACTTCGCTCCAGTTGCGCTGCAGGTCGGTGCGCGAGGCACCGAACACCTTCTTGGCATCGCGGTAGATCTCCACCTGGTCGGTAGTGTTGGGCTTGCCCACCACGTGGCTGCACGCCGACAGGCCGGCCTCGCGCAGCACCGAGAAGACCGCGTCGCGGTCCTGCAGGCGCACCTGCACCACCGCACCCAGTTCTTCCGAGAACAGCGCGCGCAGGGTCTGGTCATTGCGGCGCTCGGCGATCTGCTGCGCCCAGTTCTTGGCGTCGCCGTAGTCCTGCTCCTGCTGCGGATCGAGCGCCAACATGTCGACGTTCAGCGACACGCCACAGTGGCCGGCAAAGGCCATCTCGGCCAGCGTGGCGATGAAGCCGCCATCGGAACGGTCGTGGTAAGCAAGCAGCTTGCCCTCGCGGTTCAGGCGCTGGATCACGTTGAAGAAGTTCTTCAGGTCTTCAGCGTTGTCGACGTCCGGCGCGCTGTCACCCACTTGCTGCGTGACCTGCGCCAGGATGCTGCCGCCCATGCGGTTCTTGCCGCGGCTCAGGTCGACGGCGATCAGCACGGTGTCGCCTGCGTCGGTGCGCAGTTGCGGGGTCAGCGTGCGGTTGACGTCGTCCACTGCGGCAAAAGCCGAGATAATCAGCGATACCGGCGCCACCACTTCCTTGTTGACACCTTCGTCCTGCCACTTGGTGCGCATCGACAGCGAATCCTTGCCGACCGGAATGCTGATGCCCAGTGCCGGGCACAGTTCCATGCCGACCGCGTGCACGGTGTCGTACAGCCTGGCGTCCTCGCCTTCCACGCCGCAGGCCGCCATCCAGTTGGCCGACAGCTTGACCTTGCCCAGGTCCTTGACCGGTGCGGCGGCCAGGTTGGTCAGTGCCTCGCCGATCGCCATGCGACCCGAAGCCGGTGCGTCGATCACGGCCAGCGGCGTGCGCTCGCCCATGGTCATCGCCTCGCCGGCATTGCCCTTGTAGTCCAGCGTGGTCACGGCCACGTCGGCCACCGGCACCTGCCACGGGCCGACCATCTGGTCGCGCGCGTTCATGCCGCCCACGGTGCGGTCGCCGATCGAAATCAGGAACGACTTGTTGGCCACGGTCGGATGGCGCAGCACATCGCGTACGGCCTGCTCCAGGCTGATGCCGGTCACGTCCACGGCCGGCAGCGGCTGCTCGACACGCTTGACGTCGCGGTGCATGCGCGGCGGCTTGCCCAGCAGCACGTCCATCGGCATGTTGACGGCGTAGTGTTCCTTGAGCGCGGCGTCGACGCTGGCGTCGACCAGTTGCAGTTGCTTCTCCTCGGTGGCAATGCCGACCACGGCGAACGGCGAACGCTCGCGCTCGCACATGGCCTGGAACTGCGGGAAGCTGTCCGGCGCGATCGCCAGCACATAGCGTTCCTGCGACTCGTTGCACCAGATTTCCGCCGGCGACAGCCCGGACTCTTCCAGGTGCACCTGGCGCAGGTCGAAGCGCGCGCCGCGGTCGGCGCCGTCCACCAGTTCAGGGAAGGCGTTCGAGATGCCGCCAGCACCGACGTCGTGGATCGACAGGATCGGGTTGGCCTCGCCGAGCTGCCAGCAGGCGTTGATCACTTCCTGCGCGCGGCGCTCCATTTCCGGGTTGCCGCGCTGGACCGAATCGAAGTCCAGGTCGGCGGTGTTGGTGCCGGTCGCCATCGAGCTGGCGGCGCCGCCGCCCATGCCGATGCGCATGCCCGGGCCGCCCAGCTGGATCAGCAGCGTGCCGGCCGGCAGCGGGTTCTTGTGCGTGTGCGAGGCGTCGATATTGCCGATGCCGCCCGCGATCATGATCGGCTTGTGGTAGCCGCGCACGGTGCCGCCGACGTTCTGCTCGTAGACGCGGAAGTAACCGCCCAGGTTGGCGCGGCCGAATTCATTGTTGAACGCGGCGCCGCCGAGCGGGCCATCAATCATGATCTGCAGCGGCGAGGCGATGCGGTCGGGCTTACCGGTCACGCCGGGCTTGTCATCGGGGTTGCGGTGCGCCACCGGCTGGGCGGCGTCACGGTCGTTTTCCCAGGACTCCACCGCCTCGGGCAGCATCAGGTTGGACACCGTGAAGCCGGTCAGGCCGGCCTTGGGCTTGGCGCCGCGGCCGGTCGCGCCTTCGTCGCGGATTTCACCGCCGGCGCCGGTGGAAGCACCCGGGAACGGCGAGATCGCGGTCGGGTGGTTGTGCGTCTCCACCTTCATCAGCGTGTGCGTCAGCGCTTCGTGGCGACCGTACTTGTGGTCGCCGCCGCGCGGGAACCAGCGCTCGGCCACGTCGCCTTCCATCACCGCCGAGTTATCCGAGTAGGCCACGATCGAGCCCTGCGGATTGAGCTGGTGTGTATTGCGGATCATCGCGAACAGCGACTTGTCCTGCTGCACGCCGTCGATGGTCCAGGTGGCGTTGAAGATCTTGTGGCGGCAGTGCTCGCTGTTGGCCTGCGCGAACATCATCAGCTCGACGTCGGTCGGGTTGCGCTCCAGCCTGGCGTAGGCGTCGACCAGGTAGTCGATCTCGTCCTCGGACAGCGCCAGGCCCATCTCGACGTTGGCCGCGGCCAGCGCGCTGCGGCCGGCGGAGATGTCGATAAAGCGCAGCGGCTTGGCCGGCAGTTCCTGGAACAGGCCGGCGGCATCGTCACGCGAGGCGACCACGGCCTCGGTCATGCGGTCGAACAGGTGCGCGGCAACGGCGGCGCGGGTATCCGCGTCCAGCGATTTGCGGCCGCGCAGCAGGCCCTTCTTGCAGACCACGGTGATCTCGATGCCGCGCTCGATGCGGTGGATATGCGTCAGGCCGCAGTTATGGGCAATGTCGGTCGCCTTGCTGGCCCACGGCGAGATCGTGCCGAAGCGCGGGATCACCACGAAGCGGTCGCCCTCGGACTGCTCGGCGAACGGTGCGCCATAGGTCAGCAGCGCCGCCACGCGCGACTGGTCGTCGGCCGACAGCGGCGTCTGCGCGTCAACAAAATGCAGGAACTGGCCGTGCACCGATTCAATATCGGCATCGATTTGCCGCAGGGCGGTGAGCAGGCGTTGCTGACGGAAGGCGGAAAGCGCCAAAGCGCCGGGGAAGCACGAGAAATGCGCCATGATCGTAGCGGTCAGGGAGGCGTGGAGTAAGGCCTGGGGGCCTGAGTAAAGGCTCAAAGGCCTGGGTAATGGCTGCTGCTTGGCCGGCACCGCTGCATGGGGCGTCCGGCTGGCGGGAAACCGATATTGTACCTTGCCAGGCGTGGGATTTTGCATTGCTCCATCATGGCAGCGCCGTGTTACATGGATTCGTGATAATGCTTATGCATCACTTTGCGCAATTTATCGCCCGTGTGGCGTTCTCGACTGCCATGCGGGTCGTCCCCCCGCAGTGCACTCCCGTCAACGCTTGTGCGCGCCATTCGGCATATTTAGCTTGACACTTGATTCACGAATTATGAGCATGGTCACCACCCCCGGTACCGCACCACCGCGCCCCATGCCATCCATGCTTCCCGATCTCGATGCCCTGAACACCCGCCTGCGCGAGGGCGCCACCAGCCGCGCAGCGATCCTTGAGCAGGCCGCCGCCGCGGCAGCCGGCCCCGCCGCGGACGCCGTGTTCCTGCACAGCACCTTCGAGGCCGCCGCGCAGGTTGCGCGCGCCGCCGATGCCGCCAGCGGCGCCGGCAAGATGCTGCCCCCACTTGCCGGCCTGCCGGTGTCGGTGAAAGACCTCTATGACGTCGCGGGAGACGTCACGCGCGCGGCCTCGATCGTGCGCCAGGATGCCGCCCCGGCGACAGCGGACGCGACCGTCGTGGCGCGCCTGCGCCAGGCGGGCGCCGCTATCGTAGGCCGTACCAATATGACGGAGTTCGCCTTCTCCGGAGTCGGCATCAACCCACACTACGGAACGCCGGTCAACCCGGCCAGCGAGCCCGGCACGCCGCGCATTCCCGGCGGCTCATCGTCCGGCGCGGCAGTGTCGGTGGCGCTCGGGCTGGCGGTCGCCGCGCTTGGCAGCGATACCGGCGGCTCGATCCGCATCCCGGCCGCGCTGTGCGGCATCACAGGCTTCAAACCGACTGCCCGGCGCGTGCCGCTGACCGGTGCCTTCCCGTTGTCGTACACGCTTGACACCGCGTGCGCCATGGCGCGCACGGTCGGCGACTGTGTCGCGGTCGATGCCGTGATCGCCGACCAGGCGGTGCTGCCGCGCGTCACCAGCCCGTCGGCGACGCGGCTGGCAATTCCCCGCCAGTACCTGCTGGACGATCTCGATCCAGTCGTCGCGCGCGCCTTCGACCGGGCACTCGGCCGGCTGTCGGCCGCCGGCGTACAACTTGAACATGTCGACCTGCCTGAGCTTGGTGAACTCGCCACCCTGAACGCGCAGGGCGGCTTCAGCGCTCCCGAGGCCTACGCCATCCATCGCCATGTGCTGGCGGGCAAGCGCGACCTGTACGACCCGCGTGTGGCGTCGCGCATCGACCGTGGCGCTGCGATCAGCGCCGCCGACTATATCGACCTTGGCCGGGCCCGCCTCGACTGGATCGCCCGCATGGAAGCGCGCCTGGCCCGCTTCGACGCCGTCGTGTGCCCGACCGTGCCGATGGTTGCCCCCGAGATCGCGCCGCTGCGCACCGATGACGCGCAGTTTTTCCGCGTCAATGCCCTGCTGCTGCGCAACACCTCGGCCTTTAACTTCTTCGACGGCTGCTCGATCTCGCTGCCCTGCCACGCGCCGGACGAGTTGCCGGTCGGGCTGATGCTGTCGCACGGCCCGATGCGCGATGCTGAACTGCTGGGCACGGCCCTTGCGTTGGAACGGATCGTGCAACCGTCTTCGCGCGACGACTGAGACCGCCGCCGCGCTGTTGATCTTGCGCTGACCGCGGCCCACGCCGCGGAAGGCACCAGGTAGTACGCAGACAAGCTGTACAACCGCGCCCCGCGCGCACACCAGGAGAGATCGAGATGCGAGTCAAGGCAATCGTTGCGGCCGGCCTGGCGCTGGCCGCCATGACGGTACAGGCGGATACCAAGTGGGACCTGCCCACCGGCTACCCGGCGGGCAACCTGCATACGGAAAACCTGCAGCAGATGGCCAACGACGTCGACAAGGCGACCGGCGGCAAGCTCAAGATCGTGCTGCATCCCAATGGCTCGCTGCTCAAGGCCAACGAGATCAAGCGTGGCGTGCAGACCGGCCAGGTGCAGATGGGCGAGATCCTGATGTCGCTGCTGGCCAACGAGAACCCGGTGTTCGGCGTCGATGCGGTGCCCTTCCTGGCCACCAGCTATACCGATGCCTACAAGCTGTGGCAGGCCTCGCGCCCGGTCACTGAAAAGGTGCTCGACAAGCAGGGCATGAAGCTGCTCTATGCGGTGGCATGGCCGCCTCAGGGCATCTACGCCAACAAGCCGATCAACTCGGCCGCCGATATGAAGGGACTGAAGTGGCGGGCGTACAACCCGGCCACCTCGCGCATCGCCGAACTGGTCAGCGCGCAGCCTGTGACGATCCAGGCTGCGGACCTGGCGCAGGCGCTGGCCACCGGCACGGTCAATTCGTTCATGTCGTCGGGGGCGACCGGGGTCGACACCAAGGTGTGGGAAAGCGTGAAGTACTTCTACACCGTGGACGCGTGGCTGCCCAAGAACATGCTGGTAGTCAGCAAAAAGGCCTTCGCGGCGCTGGACAAGCCCACGCAGGACGCACTGCTCAAGGCCGTCGCCGACGCCGAGAAGCGCGGCTGGCAGGTCTCCGAGCAGAAGACCAAGGAATACCTGGCCACCTTGTCGAAGAACGGCATGACGGTGCAGCCGCCCTCGCCGCAGCTCAAGGCCGACATGCAGAAGGTCGGCCAGACCATGGTGGACGACTGGGCCAAGACCGCGGGCGATGACGGCAAGACCATCCTGAACGCCTATCGCAAGTAGGCAACCAAGCCAGCACCGCAGCCTCCCGCCAGGCCGTGCAGGCTGGACTGGCGGGTTTTTCCTCCTTCCTGACGCTGCCATCATGCCGACTGCCCCACTCCCCAAGCGCTGGCTCGACCGCCTGCTCGACCTGTTCGCCGCGCTCGGCGCGCTCTGCATCCTCGCCGTCTGCGTGATCATGATCCTGATGTCGCTGTCGCGCGAGACCGCGGTGATCCTCAAGGGCGGCGACGATATCGTCGCCTGGCTGTGCGCGGCCTCCGCCTTTCTCGTCCTCGGCCAGACCTTCCAGCACGGCGGCATCGTGCGCGTGGAAATGCTGCTCGAAGCCGTCGGCCCACGCCGGCGCCGGGTGCTGGAGGTGGCCTCGCTGACCGTCTGCCTGGCTTTTGCTGCCTACGCGACCTGGGCGCTCGGCACCTTCGCCTGGCAAAGCTGGGACATCGGCGATGTCTCGCAGGGACAGATCGTGATCCCGCTGTGGATTCCGCAGAGCTTCGCCGTGCTGGGCATCATCGGCTTCCTGCTGGCGGTGGCCGATGAATGGCTGCGCGTGCTGCGCCGGCAGAAGCCGCGCTACCAACTCGCGCAGGAAGCCAAACTCGCCGCCGGCGATTTCGGGGAGACGGTCTGATGAGCACGGTCCTGGTTGCATTGATCCTGCTGCTGGTGATGATCGTCTTCCTGGCGATCGGCGCGTGGATCCCGGTGGCGATCGCGGTCACGTCGTGGATCGGGCTGGTGGTGTTCTCCGACCGCGAGGCGCTGGTGAGCCTGGCCAATGCGTGGTGGTCGTCTAGCGCGTCATACACGCTGGCCTCGCTGCCGCTCTTTGTCTGGATGGGCGAGATCCTGTTCCGGACCAAGCTGTCCGAGCAGATGTTCAACGGGCTCTCGCCGTGGCTGAACTGGCTGCCGGGCCGGCTGATGCACGTCAACATCCTGGGCTGCGGCATCTTCGGCTCGGTATCGGGGTCGTCCGCGGCGACCTGCGCCACCATCGCCAAGTCCGCATTGCCGGAACTGACGCGGCGTGGCTATGACGAGCGCACCACGCTCGGCTCGCTGTCGTGCGCGGGCACGCTGGGCATCCTGATCCCGCCGTCGATCACGATGGTGGTGTATGCGGTGTCGGCGGATGTGTCGATCATCCGCGTGTTCCTGGCCGGCTTTATCCCCGGGCTGATGCTGATGCTGCTGTTCTCCGGCTATATCGTTGTCTGGGCCCTGGCCAACCCGGGCAAGACCCCGGCGCCCGACCGCTTCGACTGGCATGCGCGGCTGGCGTCGATCCGGCAACTGCTGCCGTGCATCGTGCTGATCGCCTTTATCGCGTGGGTCATGGTCACCGGCTATGCCACCGCGACCGAGGCCGCGGCCTATGGCGTGGTGGCGTCGCTGGGGCTGGCGTGGGCCGGCGGCTCGCTGACGCGCGCAGCGTTCTGGGACAGCCTGATGTCGGCGACGCGCCTGACCGCGATGATCATGTTCGTGCTCGGCGCCACGTCGTTCCTGTCGGTGACGATGAGCTTTACCGGCATCCCGCGCGCGCTGGCCGAGTGGGTGGCCGCGCTGCAACTGTCGCCGTGGGCGCTGATCGCGGTGCTGACGGTGATCTACATCGTGCTTGGCACCGCGCTGGACGGCATTTCGATGATCGCGCTGACCACCGCCACGGTGCTGCCGATGGTGCAGGCGGCCGGGTTCGACCTGGTCTGGTTCGGCATCTTCATCGTGCTGCTGGTGGAAATTGCCGAGGTGACACCGCCGGTCGGCTTCAACCTGTTCGTGCTGCAGAGCATGACCGGCAAGGACAGCAACTATATCGCCCGGGTCTCGCTGCCGTTCTTCATGATGATGGTGGTCGCCATCGCCATCATCACGATCTGGCCGCAGGTGGTGACGTGGCTGCCTGACCTGGTCATGCAGCAGGAGGTCAGATAGCATGGGCCACATGGGCCAGCCGCTCTTGTGCCGATGCGCCGCGCGGAGGCTGCGAATCGCATGCATGTGATTGTCATCGGCGCCGGCGTGATCGGCGTCTGTTCCGCGTGGTACCTGCGCCAGGCCGGTTTCGACGTGACCGTGCTGGAGAGGCGCGCCGCGCCAGCGCAGGAGACCAGCTTCGGCAATGCCGGCATGATCGCGCCGGGCTATGTCACGCCGTGGGCGGCGCCGGGCATGCCGGGCAAGGTGCTGCGCACGCTGTTCGCGCGCGAGGCGCCAGTGGTGTTCCGCCCGTCGGCGGACCCGGCGATGTGGCGCTGGATCGTGCGGTGGCTGCGCGAGTGCAATCTGGAACGCTACCGCGCCAACAAGCTGCGCATGCAGCGGCTGGCCTTCTACAGCCGCGCCTGCCTGCACCGGCTGCGCAGCGAGCTGGAGATCGACTACGAGCAGTCGCAGGGCTACCTGCAGCTGTTCCGCACCGCGCGCGACCTGGACCTGGCAGGCCCCGCGGTGGCGCTGCTGCGCGAGAACAACGTGCCGCACCAGCTGGTCAGCGCGCAGGAATGCCGGCGCATCGAACCCGGCCTGGCGGCCGATACGCCATTGGCCGGCGGCCTGCACCTGCCCGAGGATGAGTCCGGCAACTGCCCGATGTTCGTGCGCGCGCTGCACCGGCATGCCGAGGCGGCGGGGGTCGCATTCCGCTTCGAAACTCAGGTGGCGCGCATCCGGCCGGACCAGGGTGGCAAGCTGCAGGTCGAACTCGCGCACGGTCAGAATGGGAGAGCGCCGGTGCTGGCTGCCGACCGCGTGCTGGTCGCCGCCGGCGTCGACAGTGCCCCGCTGCTGCTGCCGCTGGGCCTGCGCGTGCCACTGTATCCGGTCAAGGGGTACTCGGTCACGCTGCTGGTGCGCGACGAACTGCAGGCGCCGCTGGGCGCGCTGATGGACGAGTCGTACAAGATCGCGATCACGCGGCTGGGCAATCGCATGCGCGTCGCCGGCACGGCCGAGCTGGGTTCGCGCCGGCTCGACCTGCGCCCCGCCGCGCTGCGCACGCTGGTCAAGGTGGCGCGCGACTGGTTCCCGGTGGCGGGCAACTACCAAGAAGCCACGCAATGGGCCGGCGCGCGCCCGATGCTGCCGGACGGACCGCCACTGATCGGCCCCACTGCCGTGCCCGGCCTGTTCCTTAACCTCGGCCACGGCTCGACGGGCTGGGCGATGAGCTGCGGATCAGGCAAGATTGCGGCTGACCAGATCGCCGCCAGCGCAGGCGCGGCAAGCGGGCCCGACATCGACATGGAGGGCCTGCTGCCGGGCCGCCATGGGCTTGGCCCCGCCAGATAGCCACACATGAGCCGCCACCCTGCCGCTTCCACCGCCGCGCCGCAACACCAGGGCGACGGCTGGTTTGAGCTCGACGCCGCTTCGCCATTGCCTGTCCCGCTGTACGACGCTGCCGCCATTCGCCGCATCGAGAACGCCGCATTCGCACGACTGCCTTCGTTCACGCTGATGTCGCGCGCCGGCGCCGCCGCCGCGGACTGGCTGGCGCGGCATGCGCCAGCGGGCCCTTTGTTGTTCCTTGCCGGCGCAGGCAACAACGGTGGCGACGCACTGGTGGCGGCGACGCGGCTGCACGGCGCGGGCCGCACGGTGCAGGTATGGATTGCGGCGGACCCGGTCCGGCTGCCGGCCGATGCGGCAAGCGCATGGCAGCAGGCGCAGGCAGCAGGCGTACCGATCCGCGAAGTCGGGGCGATGCCGGCATCCGCGGCAGATCCCGCACCGGACTGGCCGCCACAGGCCGCCGCCATCGTCGACGGCCTGCTCGGCATCGGGCTGAACCGCGCGGCCAGCGGCGCCATGGCGTGGTGGATCGATCAGGTCAACCGCAGCGGGCTGCCGGTATTCGCGCTCGACATTCCGAGCGGGCTGTTCGCCGACACCGGTGCGGGCGCACCGGCGATCCGCGCCCGCCGCACGCTGACCTTCATCGCCGCCAAGCCCGGCCTGCTGACGCTGGATGGCCGCGATTGCGCTGGCGCCGTCGACATCGCGCCGATCGGCCTCGACTACCCTCCCGCGGAACCGCCTCATGCCCTGGCCAATGGCCCGGCGCTGTTCGGCGCAGCGCTGCCGCGACGGCACCATGCCAGCAACAAGGGCACGCATGGCTCGCTGGCCGTGATCGGCGGCAACCACGGCATGACGGGCGCGCCCTTGCTCGGTGCCCGCGCCGCGCAGTTTCTGGGCGCGGGCAAGGTCCATATCGGCTTTCTCGCGCAGCCGGCGCCGCTGCTCGATCCTTTGCATCCGGAACTGATGCTGCATGCGCTGGATGGCCTCGCGCCAGGGGCGATGTCGGCACTGGTGATCGGCCCCGGCCTTGGCACCGACGCCACGGCGCAGCGGCACTTCACGCGGCTGCTGCAGGCACTTGCCGCGGCGCCGGTGCCAACGGTGCTCGACGCGGATGCGCTCAACCTGCTCGCTGCCGACCCCGCCCATGCAGGCGCGTTGGCCGCCGCCCGCGCACCCTGCGTGATGACGCCGCACCCGCTTGAAGCGGCGCGCCTGATGGGCACCTCGGTGGCAGACGTGCAGCGCGACCGCATCGCGGCGGCCACCGCGCTGGCCCGGCAATGGCAGGCGGTGGTCGTACTGAAGGGCTCGGGATCGGTGATCGCGGCGCCGGACGGCAGCCCCGCCACACTGAACCCGACTGGCAACGCGGCGCTGGCCAGCGCCGGCACCGGCGACGTGCTGGCCGGCATGATCGGCGCATTGCTGGCGCAAGGCATGCCGCCGCTGCCGGCCGCGCAGGCGGCGGTATGGATCCACGGCCAGGCGGCGGACGACCTGGTCGCGCACGGCACCGGACCGGCCGGCGTGACCGCCAGCGAGTTGTATCTGCCCGCACGCGCCGTGTTCAACCGCTTGCTTGCGGGGAACGGCGCATGACGGCTGGCGCGACATTGCTGCGCGACCCGTCCGACCGCCGCCAGTTGCTGACCGGCATCGCCCTGCTGGTGATCGGCCAATGGGTGCTGAGCCTGCTTGACGCCACCAGCAAGACGCTGACACAGCAAGGCCTGCCGCTGGTCGCGGTGGCCTGGGTGCGCTATGTCGGCCATGTGGTAGCGATCTTCCTGCTGCTGGGGCCGGCCGGCTGGCGGCGCCAGTGGCGCCCGGCAAAGCCCGGCCTGCAGTGGCTGCGCGGCGGCCTGATGCTGGTGTCGACGCTGGTGTTCTTCAGCGTGCTGATGCTGATGCCGCTGGCGCAGGCCACGGCGCTGAATTTCTGCGCGCCGCTGTTCGTGGTGGCGCTGTCGCCGTGGCTGCTGGGCGAGCGCCCCGGGCGACACGCACGCTGGATGCGATGGACCGGCGTCATCGTCGGTTTTGCCGGCATGCTGGTGGTGGTGCGCCCAGGCGGGCAGCTCAGTCCGCTCGGCGTTGGCCTGGGGCTGCTGTCGGCGCTGGTGTTCGCTCTGCTGCAAATGCTGACGCGCCGCATTGCCGCGCACGACGCGCCCATGACCACGCTGATCCAGAGCGGCGTGACCGGCGCGTGCCTGACCACGCTGATCGTGCCCTTCTTCTGGTTCACCTATTGGCCTGCACCGATGCAATGTGCGCTGCTGCTGTCGGCGGGCATCACGGGATCGCTGGGCCACTATTTCGTCATCCGTGCCTTCCAGCACGCCGATGCCTCGTTCCTGAGTCCCTTCCTGTACCTGCAGATCATCTCGGCCACCGTGATCGGCTACCTGGCGTTCGGGCAGTTGCCTGACTGGACCACGGCGGCAGGGATCGGCGTCATCTGCCTGGGCGGACTTTGCGTCGCCGGTGGCGAGCCGGTCCTGCGTGCGGTGGCGGCGCGGCTGCGCGCGCGGCCGGTCCCGACGGGGTCGTCAGACAATGTCCTATAGCTGGCTGGCACGCTGGCTGCTATGTTGCAAGTGGTAACGATATGCCATGGCAACCTGCCCGGAAGGCCATAATGCTGACGCTATACTTCCGGACTGCGACGCGGCTCGCCCCCTGCAACCTGATTTGTCCTGCATGCCCACAGACCTTCACGCCTGGAACGCCCTGCTTCGGCACCATGACACGATTCGCGATGCTCAAATGCTGGAGTGGTTCGATGCCGAAGGCACGCAGCGCGTCTCGCAGTTCTCACTAGACGCCGCCGGCCTCTATCTCGACTATTCGAAGAACCGCATTACGCCCGAGACCATGCGGCTGCTGGTGCAACTGGCGGCCGAATCCGGTGTGCCGCAGCGGCGCGACGCGATGTTTGCCGGCGAGCACATCAACACTACCGAAGACCGCGCGGCGCTCCATGTCGCGCTGCGCGCGACGGCCGGCGATGGCTACAAGGTCGACGGCGAAAGCGTCATGCCGGCGATCCAGAAGGTGCTGGTGCGCATGCGCAACTTCTCCGAGCGCGTGCGGGGCGGCGCGTGGAAGGGTGCTTCGGGCGAGCGCATCACCGACGTCATCAACATCGGCATCGGCGGTTCCGACCTGGGGCCGCGCATGGTGTGCCGCGCGCTGTCGCACCTGTCCGACGCCGACAGCCAGTCCGGCCCACGCATGCATTTCGTCTCCAATGTCGATGGCACCGACCTCGCCGAGACGCTGGTGCGCCTGGACCCGCAGCGCACGCTGGTAATCGTCTGTTCCAAGACCTTCACCACGCTGGAAACCATGGCCAACGCGCGCAGCGCGCGCGCCTGGTTCATCGCCAACGGGGTGGCCGAAAGCGACCTGGCCAAGCATTTCGTCGCAGTCTCGACCAACACCGACGCGGTGCGCGAGTTCGGCATCGATCCCGCCAACATGTTCGAGTTCTGGGACTGGATCGGCGGGCGCTTCTCGCTGTGGTCATCGGTCGGCCTCTCGATCACGCTGGCCGTGGGCTTCAACGCTTTCGCCGACCTGCTCGCCGGCGGCCGCGCCATGGACGAACACTTCCGTACCGCGCCGCTGGAACGCAACATGCCGGTGATCCTCGGCATGCTGGGCATCTGGTACCGCAATTTCTGGCACCTGCCGACCAGCTGCATGGCGCCCTACTCGACCTCGCTCGAACTGTTCCCCGCGTTCCTGCAGCAGCTTGAGATGGAGAGCAACGGCAAGTCGGTGCAGCTCGACGGGCAGCGCGTGCGCACGCATACCTCGCCTGTGGTGTGGGGCACGGCCGGCACCAACGGCCAGCATGCCTACTTCCAGCAGATTCACCAGGGCTCGCAAGTCGTGCCAGTGGATTTCGTGGCGCCGCTGGTACCGCCGCGCCGTCTGCCGGGCCATCATGCCAAGCTGCTCGCCAACTGCTTTGCGCAGGCCGAGGCGCTGATGCGCGGCCGCAGCGCCGACGAACTGCGCGCCGCCGGCCTGACCGACGAAGTGCGCATCGCGCATATGGTGTTCGAGGGCAACCGCCCCAGCAATGCCTTGCTGATGGAGGATCTGACGCCGCACGTGCTGGGCGCGCTGATTGCGCTCTATGAGCACCGAACCTTCGTGCAGGGCGTGGTGTGGAAGATCAATTCGTTCGACCAGTGGGGCGTGGAGCTGGGCAAGATCCTGGCCCGGCCGATCGAAGCCGAGCTCACCGGCGCCGGCACTGGCCAGCACGATGCCTCGACCTCGGCGCTGATCGAGCGCGCCCGCGCGGTCTTGAAGGCAGGCGCTGCCAGCTAAGGCTTCAGACCTCGGCGCCCATCCATTCGTCGCTGGCCACGCGCCCGGCGTCGATGGTCAGGATGCGCCCGCAGCGTGCCGCCACCGAGCGGTCATGCGTCACCAGTACCAGCGTCGAGCCGGCGTCGCGATTGAGCGCGAACATCAGCGCGATCACCGCCTCGCCGGTGGCCGTGTCGAGGCTGCCGGTCGGCTCGTCGGCAAACAGGATGTCGGGACGCGCGACGAATGCGCGTGCCAGCGCCACGCGCTGCTGCTCGCCGCCCGACAACGTGCGCGGGTAGTGGCTCAGGCGCGCACCCAGACCCACACGCTGCAGCATGTCCACCGCGCGCTCGCGCACCTGCGACGTTTCACCGCGCAACTCCAGCGGCAGCATTACGTTTTCCAGCGCGGTCAGGTGCCCCACCAGCTGGAATGACTGGAACACAAAGCCGACATGCCGGCCCCGCAGCGCTGCGCGCTGGTCCTCGTCCAGGGCATACAGATCCTGCCCGTGCAGGCGCACCGTGCCCGCGCTGGGCAGGTCCAGCCCGGCCAGCAGCCCCAGCAGCGTCGACTTGCCCGAGCCGGATGCACCCACGATGGCCAGCGTTTCGCCCGGCGTGACGGAAAACGACACCTCGTGCAAAATCGTCAGCGAACCTGTCGTGTCGGCTACGGTCTTTCCAAGGGACTCGACGGCAAGAATGGAAGAGGACATGGATAAAGTGATCCGAGTGATCCCAGTGATCCGGGGCAAAAGGCGCAGACTGCTGCTGGCAGCCGCGGTGACGCTGACGATGTTGGGCGGGCTGCGGCCAGCGCAGGCCGCAGCGCCTGCGCTGCTGGTGCTGGGCGACAGCCTGTCCGCCGAATACGGCATCACGCGCGGCACCGGCTGGGTCACGCTGCTGCAAGACCGGCTCAAGCAAGAGCGCTTCGATTATAACGTCGTCAATGCCAGCATCAGCGGCGAGACCACCATCGGCGGCAAGACCCGCTTGCCGGACCTCCTGTCGCGGCACAAGCCGGCCATCGTGGTGGTGGAACTGGGTGCCAACGACGCCCTGCGCGGCCTGCCGCTGCAGACCACGGAGTCCAACCTGCGCCAGATAGTCAGCAGCGCGCAGAAGGCTGGCGCCGGCGTGCTGCTGGTCGGCATGCGAATCCCGCCCAACTATGGCCAGGATTACACCGAAAAGTTCTTCTCGCTGTATCCGAAGCTGGCCAGCGAATACAAGGTTCGGCTGGTGCCATTCTTCCTCGACAAGGTGATGGCCAGGCAGGATTGGTTCCAGCCGGATCGCATCCACCCTACTGCCGAGGCGCAACCGGCGCTGCTGGAGACGGTGTGGCCGCAACTCAAGCCGATGCTCAAGCGCACCGCTGACAGGTAGACGTCTGCGGCGTAGCTTCCAAAAAGCAAAAAACCCCTGCCGCCATGGCAGGGGTAGGATTGCTGACAAAGGGAAAATGCCAGGTTGTTTGCTCCCCTCTCCCGCTTGCGGGAGAGGGGCTGGGGGAGAGGGCCGGCGCATGGCAAGCACCGTGGCGCCTCACTTCGTGGCAACTCCTGCCCTCTCCCCCGCCCCTCTCCCATAAATGGGAGAGGGGAGACAACATTCGCTGCCTTTGCGGCGTGGCGCGTGGCAGCCTTACTCCGCGCCCTGCGCCTGCGTGCCCGCCGGCGCCACCAGCTTGACCTTGGAGCGCGCCTTCAGGCTTTCATAGAAGGCCTGCAGGTCGGCCTGGCCGGCGAGCTGCGACAGTTGCTGCGCTTCAGCCTGGCGTTGCGCCGGGTTGGCTTGCGCCGGCTGGCTGACCTTGGAGATGCGATAGACGGCATAGCCATCAGCGCCCAGGTCGACACCCACCATCGCGGGCAGCTTGGTGGCATCGGCCCGCATCACTGCTTCGACAGCCTTCGGCGGCACGCCATCGGTCTTGGCGCGCGACACGGTCTGCACCGCACCGAAGCCATCGGCGCTGTCGGCCTTCTTCAGTGCCTCTAGGCGAGCCTCGCCAGCCTTGCGGGCCAGCTCCGCAGCCTGCTGGGCGATATAGCCCTCGCGCACCTTGGCTTCCACTTCCTCGAACTTGCGCACGGTGGCCGGGCGATAGTCGACGATGCGGGCCGCGACCAGCGTATTCGGTGCGACCTGGACGGCTTCAGTATTGCGCTTCTTCTGGATCGATTCCTCGCTGAACAGTGCCTTCAGCACCTTCTCGTTGTTGAGCGGGTTCTGCGCGCCCAGGGCCGGGTTCGGCTGGCGGGTCACGTTGTCGGCGGTCTGGATCGTCAGCTTGAACTTGTCGGCGGCCGGCTTCAGGCTGTCAGCCTGTTCGTAGACCATGTTGCCGAAGGCGTCGGCCTGCTCGGCGAACTTCTTGTCGGCAAACTGCTTGCGCAGCTCGGCTTCCAGTTCGGTGCGCACGGCCTCAAGCGGCTTGGTTTCCGACGCCTTGATGCCGGTCAGCTTGATGATGTGGTATCCGTAGTCGGTCTCGACCACGTCGCTGATCTGGCCATCCTTGAGCGCGTACATCGCGTCCTCGAACGGCTTGACCAGCGCGCCCCGGCCCATGAAGCCGAGGTCGCCGCCTTTTTCGGCCGAGCCCGGATCCTGCGACTGCTTCTTCGCCACGTCGGCAAAGGTCTCGGGGTGCTTGCGCAGTTCGTCCAGCAGCTTGGCAGCCTTGTCCTTGGCAGCCTGACGTTCGGTAGCCGGCGCATCCTTTGGCGCGGCGATCAGGATATGGCTGGCGCGGCGCTGCTCATCGGTACGGAAACGCGCGATATTGCTTTCGTAGTAGGACTTCAGCTCTTCCGGCGTGACCGTCTGCGCGGCGGCAAGCGCTTCGCCCGACAGCACCAGGTATTCGACCTTGGCCTGCTCCGGCACCGAGAACGCCGAATGGTGGCTGTCATAGTAAGCCTTCAGCGCGGCGGCATCGGGCTGCACCTTGGCAGTGTAGCTGGCCGGCTTGAACACCAGCGCCTGCACATCGCGCTGCTGGTCGCGCACGGCGATCAGGCGGTCGAGCAGCGACTTGGGCATGAACGCCGTTGCGGCCACCGAAGCGCCCAGTTGCTGTGTCGCCAGCTCGAAGCGCATGCGGGCATCGAACTGCTCGGGCGTCATGCCCTGCGACTGCAACAGCTGCAGGTACGCCTTGTCGTCGATCTTGCCGTCTTTCGTGCGCGGCAGCTGGGCGATCGCCGGCAGGCTGCTGATTTCCTCGAGCAGTTTGGCATCCGACACGGTCAGGTGCTCGCGCGCCACGGTATTGGCCATCACGCGCTGCAGGATCAACTGGTCAAGTACCGCCTTGCGGGCATCCGGGCCCTCGAACTGGCGGGGATCATAGTTGTTGCCCAGGATCTGGCGCGCACGCTCGCTCTGGTCACGCACGACGTTATCGACTTCCTGCACGCTGATGGCCCGGCCATCGACCTTGGCCGCATCGTGCGAGCTGTCCATGAAGCGCGAGTAGCTCTCCACGCCGAAAAACACGAACGACGGGAAAACAAGCACCAGCAGCAGCAAGAGCATCAGGCGCCGGTTGTTGCGTACGAAATCAAGCATGCGGATTCGGGTAGTGGATTGGCACGAAAGACAAACTCTGCGATTCTAGCAGGAGCCGGTGGGGGCTGACCTTTGTGCAGGGTGCCGAACATGTCGTACCAATGAAATACGCCCGCTGAAGCGGGCGTATTTCATATAACTTGGCGGAGTGGACGGGACTCGCCCACATCCCGCGGGCCGCGGCTGCGCTTGCAAGCGCAGCCCTTCGAGTCCCGCCGGAAGCCGCGCAGGCGGCTTCCTCCACTCCGCTCAAATGAAAAACGCCCGCTGAAGCGGGCGTTTCGTAAAACTGGCGGAGTGGACGGGACTCGAACCCGCGACCCCCGGCGTGACAGGCCGGTATTCTAACCGACTGAACTACCACTCCTGTGTCGGTTGCTTCCTGCCGCATGTTTGCCGCGCTTGCGATGGGGAACGTGGTGGGTGCTGAGGGGCTCGAACCCCCGACCTACGCCTTGTAAGGGCGCCGCTCTACCAACTGAGCTAAGCACCCGTTCGACCATCGCAGGCAGGCTGCCTGCAGGTTGCTTTCGCTTCGCACCTCGCGGCAATTGCCGTGGTTTGCGTTGCGAGGGCGCAAGTGTAATACAGGAGATTTCAATTTGCCAAGGCCGTGCGCATAAAAAAACGCCGCGGGGCAGCGATGCCCGGCGGCGTTCATTTCACGCTGCCTGAATCAGTGGTGCAAACGCTCCACCTTGGCCGCGGCCTTGTCCGCCACGTCAGCGGGCTTGGCATCTTCTTCCGACAACGGCTCGGGCTTGCGCTCGAGCGCCAGTTCCAGCACCTTGTCGATCCAGCGCACCGGCACGATCTCGATGGCGTTCTTGACGTTGTCAGGGATCTCGGCCAGATCCTTGACGTTATCTTCGGGGATCAGCACCAGCTTGATGCCGCCCCGGTGGGCCGCCAGCAGCTTCTCCTTCAAGCCGCCGATCGGGAGCACCTCGCCGCGCAGCGTGATCTCGCCGGTCATGGCCACATCCGCCCGCACCGGGATGCCGGTCAGTACCGACACCAGCGCCGTGGTCATGGCGCCACCTGCCGACGGGCCGTCCTTGGGCGTGGCGCCTTCGGGCACGTGGATGTGGATGTCGCGCTTCTCGAACATCTCATCCGTGATGCCCAGGCGGCGTGCCCGCGAGCGCACCACCGAACGCGCAGCCTCTACCGACTCCTTCATCACATCGCCCAGCGAACCGGTACGGGTGATGTTGCCCTTGCCCGGCATGATCGCGGCTTCGATGGTCAGCAGGTCGCCGCCCACCTCGGTCCACGCCAGCCCGGTCACCTGGCCCACCTGGTTTTCCTTGCCGGCCAGGCCGAAGTCGTACTTGCGTACGCCGAGGAATTTGTCCAGGTTCTCGGAATCGACCTTGATCGTGCCCGACTCCTTCTTCAGCAGCAGCAGCTTGACCACCTTGCGGGCGACCTTGGACACCTCGCGTTCCAGCGAGCGAACCCCCGCCTCACGCGTGTAGTAGCGGATGATGTCGCGAAGCGCACCTTCTGCCACCTCGATCTCGCCAACCTTCAGACCATTGTTCTTGATCTGCTTGGGCAGCAGGTAACGCTGGGCGATGTTGACCTTCTCGTCCTCGGTGTAACCCGACAGGCGGATCACTTCCATGCGGTCGAGCAGCGGCGGCGGGATGTTCAGCGAGTTCGAGGTCGCCACGAACATCACATCGGACAAGTCGAAGTCCACTTCGATGTAGTGGTCCTGGAACGTGTGGTTCTGCTCCGGGTCCAGCACCTCGAGCAGCGCCGACGACGGATCGCCGCGGAAGTCCGCGCCCATCTTGTCGATCTCGTCAAGCAGGAAGAGCGGATTGCGCACGCCGACCTTGGACAGGCTCTGCAGGATCTTGCCCGGCATCGAGCCGATGTAGGTACGGCGGTGGCCGCGGATCTCGGCCTCGTCGCGCACACCACCCAGCGCCATGCGCACGAACTTGCGGTTCGTCGCGCGCGCCACCGACTGGCCGAGCGAGGTCTTGCCCACGCCGGGGGGGCCGACCAGGCACAGGATCGGCGCCTTCAACTTGTCTACGCGCTGCTGCACTGCAAGGTATTCCAGGATACGTTCCTTGACCTTCTCAAGACCATAGTGGTCTGCTTCCAGCACGCGCTCGGCATTGGCCAGGTCATTATTGACCTTGCTCTTCTTGCGCCATGGCAGGTTCACCAGCGTGTCAATGTAGTTGCGCACGACGGTGGCCTCGGCCGACATCGGCGACATCAGCTTGAGTTTCTTGAATTCGGCGTCGGCCTTCTTCTTGGCTTCCTTCGGCATGCGCGCAGCCTTGATGCGCTTGTCGAGTTCTTCCAGGTCGGCGCCTTCTT
>NZ_JBIVHB010000012.1:0-67236 GCF_044748965.1 Cupriavidus sp. NPDC089707 | reverse complement strand
GTTCCTTCTGGATGGCCTTGACCTGCTCGTTCAGGTAGTACTCGCGCTGGCTCTTCTCCATCTGGCGCTTGACGCGGCCACGGATGCGCTTTTCCACCTGCAGGATGTCGATCTCGCCCTCTAGCTGCGACAGCAGGCTTTCCAGGCGTTCGGTCACATTGACCATCTCCAGGATCTTCTGCTTTTGCTCGAGCTTGATCGGCAGGTGCGCGGCGATGGTATCCGCCAGGCGGCCGGCCTCGTCGATACCCGACAGCGAGGTCAGGATCTCGGGCGGGATCTTCTTGTTGAGCTTCACGTACTGGTCGAACTGCGACACGATCGCGCGGCGCAGGGCCTCGGTTTCGGCGCTTTCGCCAGGTGCGGGCGGCACGGGCACGGCTTCGCACATGAAGTGCGATTCGTCCTCGCTCACCTCGCGGATATTCGCGCGCTGGGTACCCTCGACCAGCACCTTCACGGTACCGTCGGGCAGTTTCAGCATTTGCAGGATATTGGCGATGCAGCCGACCTCATACAGGTCGTCGGCGGTCGGCTCGTCCTTGGCCGCCGTCTTCTGGGCCACGAGCATGATGCTCTTGCCCGCCTCCATCGCAGTCTCAAGCGCCTTGATGGACTTCGGGCGTCCCACGAACAGCGGGATCACCATGTGCGGAAACACCACCACGTCGCGCAGCGGCAACAGTGGGAGGCGAATCGGCTCGGCCGGGAGGAGTTGTGTTCCGGACATCATTTTCCCCAAGTCAGTCATTTAAGGCGTAAATTGGGCCGCCTGATTCGATTACAAGATACGTGCCAATCGATTCACCAAGACAGGAAGATGCCGCTTCCTGCACTTGCAGGCCCCTCTGAAACAGCATACCCGCGTTTCCTCCTTCTCGTCGGTGGAAATAAACAAAAAAAGCCGCTCGCTTCTACGCGAACGGCTTTTTCGCCTGGCTGCCGGTGTGGTTCCAAACACTTACCACCGTTGGCAGCTCTCGCGTCAGTTGGAGCCCGCCACTTTTGGCTGCTGCTCTTCGTACATCAGCAGCGGCGGCGCGTCGCCGGTGATCGTATTTTCATCGATCACCACCTTTTGCACGCCCTTGTAATTCGGCAGGTCATACATGACGTCCATCAGCGATTGCTCCAGGATCGAACGCAGACCACGGGCACCGGTCTTGCGGCGGATCGCCTTGCGCGCGATGGCAGTCAGCGCACCGGGGCGGATTTCCAGCTCGACGCCTTCCATCGCCAGCAGCTTCTGGTATTGCTTGACCAGTGCGTTCTTGGGCTCGACCAGGATCTGCATCAGCGCCGCTTCGTCCAGCTTGGACAGCGTGGCAACCACCGGCAGGCGGCCGATCAGTTCGGGGATCAGGCCGAACTTGATCAGGTCTTCCGGCTCGGTCTGCGGCAGGACTTCGCTGACCTCGCGCTCCTCCTTGCTCTTGACCTGCGCGGCGAAGCCGATGCCGGTCTTGTCCGAGCGCTGCATGATGACCTTTTCCAGGCCGTCGAACGCGCCGCCGCAGATAAACAGGATGTTGGTCGTGTCGACCTGCAGGAAGTCCTGGTTCGGATGCTTGCGGCCACCCTGCGGCGGCACCGAGGCCATCGTGCCCTCGATCAGCTTCAGCAGGGCCTGCTGCACGCCCTCGCCAGACACGTCGCGCGTGATCGACGGGTTGTCGGACTTGCGCGAGATCTTGTCGATCTCATCGATGTAGACGATGCCGCGCTGCGCCTTCTCGACTTCGTAGTTGCAGTTCTGCAGCAGCTTCTGAATGATGTTCTCGACGTCCTCGCCCACGTAGCCGGCTTCGGTCAGTGTGGTCGCGTCGGCGATCACGAACGGCACGTTGAGCAGGCGCGCCAGCGTCTGCGCGAGCAGCGTCTTGCCGGAGCCGGTCGGCCCGATCAGCAGGATGTTGCTCTTCGACAGCTCGACATCGTCCTTCTTGCCGAGATGCTTCAGTCGCTTGTAGTGGTTGTACACCGCGACGGCCAGGATCTTCTTGGCCTGTTCCTGGCCAATCACATACTGGTCCAGGCTTTCGCGGATTTCGTGGGGCGTGGGCAGGTCCGAGCGCGCGGCCGCGGCGGCGTCTTTCTCGGTTGCGGTAGCTTCGTCACGAATGATCTCGTTGCACAGGTCGATGCATTCGTCGCAAATGAACACCGAGGGGCCCGCGATCAGCTTCTTGACCTCATGCTGGCTCTTGCCGCAGAAGGAGCAATAGAGAAGCTTTTCGCTGGATGAACCTTTTTTGTCCGCCATAGGAATCAGTCACTTTTGCATTGCGCACACCGCGGGGCGAAAGGCTCCCCGGCGATACGCTTTAAACGCATCATACGCCAAAACAATTGGCCTCACCGGCGCTCTCCCCCAGCTGTGGGGCAAAAGCAAAAAACGAGGCACAAGGCCTCGTTCCGGTGTAGCCTTCGCCATTTGGGCAATGCTGCCGCGCCAGGGCGTCCCGCGCAATGCGGGTTTCCCGGCAGACCGGCATAGCCGCCGTTGCGGATTGCGCCGCGGCGGCCCGTGGCATCAGCCGCGGCGGGCGATGACCTTGTCCACCAGGCCGTAGTCCACCGCCTGATCACCGCTCATGAAGTTGTCGCGATCGGTATCGCGTGCAATCTTCTCGACCGGCTGGCCGGTCACTTCCGACAGGATGCTGTTCAGCCGCTCGCGCAGGTACAGGATCTCGCGCGCCTGGATCTCGATATCCGAGGCCTGGCCGCGCGCGCCGCCCAGCGGCTGGTGGATCATGATGCGCGAGTTGGGCAGCGCGAAACGCTTGCCCTTGGCGCCGGCCGCCAGCAGGAAGGCGCCCATGCTCGCCGCCATGCCCATGCACAGCGTGGACACGTCCGGCTTGATGAACTGCATGGTGTCGTAGATCGCCAGCCCCGCCGAGACGGAACCGCCCGGCGAGTTGATGTAGAGCGACACGTCCTTGTCGGGGTTCTCGCTTTCCAGGAACAGCAGCTGTGCCACCACCAGGTTGGCGGTCTGGTCGTTGACCTCGCCCACCATGAACACCACGCGCTCCTTCAGCAGGCGCGAATAGATGTCATAGGCGCGCTCGCCCCGGCCGGACTGCTCGACGACCATCGGCACCAGCCCCAGGCCCTGGGTGTCCAGTGCCGAAGCCTGCGTGGTGGCGAGACGGTCAAGCAAATCATTGCGGGTCATGCAGGTTCTCCATGGATTCGTCGGATCGCAAGGCGATCAGTCACTCGGGGCACCGGCCCGCTTTCGCTTGCCTCCGCGCCGTGGCGCGGAAGAAAGCGGGCTTGCGGCTTATCCCCGGCCTCAGGCAGCTTGCTGCTGGTTGCCTTCGGCGGTGAGTTCCTCGAAGGACACCTTCTTGTCGGTGACCTTGGCCTTGTCGCACACGAAATTTACCACGTTGTTTTCGAGCACGTAGGCTTCCATTTCAGCCAGGCGCTGCTGGTCGCCGTAGTACCAGCGCATCACTTCCTTCGGGTCTTCGTAGCTCTTGGCGAAGTCCTCGATCTCGGCCTTGATCTGGTCGGCCTTGGCTTCCAGGCCGTTGGCCTTGACGATCTCGGCCAGGATCAAGCCCAGCTTGACGCGGCGCTCTGCCTGCTGCGCGAACATCTCGGCCGGGATCGGCATGTCCTTGGCGTTGGGCATGCCACGCTGCTCCAGGTCGCGGCGGGCCATCTCGACCAGGCGCTCCTGGTCCTGCTCGATCAGGGACTTCGGCACGTCCAGCTCGCTCGCCTTCAGCAGGGCCTCCATGACCTGGTCCTTCAGCATCGAATGCGTGCGGCGCTTGACTTCACGCTCCAGGTTCTCGCGGATGTCGGCGCGCATCTTCTCGACGCTGCCGTCGGCGATGCCCAGCGACTTGGCGAAGGCTTCATTGACTTCCGGCAGGTGGGCCCACTCGATCTTCTTCAGCGTCACGGTGAACTCGGCAGTCTTGCCGGCCACTTCCTTGCCGTGGTAGTCCTCCGGGAAGGCCAGCGGGAAGGTCTTGCTTTCGCCAACCTTCAGGCCCAGCGCGGCCTGCTCGAACTCGGGCAGCATGCGGCCTTCGCCCAGCACGAACGGGAAGTCCTCGGCCTTGCCGCCAGCGAACTCTTCACCGTCGATCTTGCCGACGAAGTCCAGCGTCACGCGGTCGCCATTCTGGGCGGCGACGTCGGCACCGCCGTCGCCGTGCTCGCCGGCTTCGCCGCGGGTGTGGTAATGCACGCGCTGCTTGCGCAGGATGTCGACGGTCTTGTCGACTTCGGCGTCGGTGATCTCGGTGCCGGTACGGGTGACTTCGGCAGCCGCCAGGTCGCCGATCTTCACTTCCGGGTACACCTCGAAGGTCGCATCGAACGCGACTTCGTCCGCGTCCACACCTTCGGTCTTGATCTCGAACTTGGGCTGGCCGGCAACCTTGACGTCCTGTTCCTTGGTGATGTCGAAGAACTTGCGCGCGGCCTTGTCGAAGCGCACTTCGAACTCGACTTGCTGGCCGTATTGCTTCTCGACCATCTTCATCGGCACCTTGCCCGGACGGAAGCCCGACATCTTCACGGTCTTCGACAGGCGAACCAGGCGCTCCTGCTTTTCCTTCTCCACTTCGGCCTTGGGGATGGCCAGGGTCACCTTGCGGTCCAGCTTGCCGAGGTTCTCAATCACGTTCGACATGGTCGTAGATCCAATCCAGAAATGTAGTTGTGTTCGTAGGCGCTTGCCGCTTGCGCTGCGCCATTTGCAGCACTGCCTGGGGCCGCCGCGGCGCGACGGCGCACGGAGGGCTCCGCGCAAACGGAAAACGGGGATTATCGCACGATTTTGGTTCGGTTCCGGCGTTTTTACCCTGAAGCAGGCACGGAACCACGATCCGGCACCTTCGCCGCTATCCCGCCTGGCCGTGGCGCAGCGCGCGCAGCAGCTGGCGTGCCGGATCGATGGCATCAGCCAGGTCAGCCTCAAGCGGCAACGGCTCGCCTTCGATCTGGCTGGCCAGCAGCTCGGCCCCCAGTGCAGCCCATGTGAGGCCGCGCGACGCGTAGGCAAGGGCTGCGTACAGGCCGGGTACACGCGGCAGGTCGCGCAGGTGCGCGCCGCGCAACGATTCAGCGTGCGCACGTGCCGCGGCTTCGTCAGCGACCTGCCCGATCAGAGGCAGCCGGTTGTGCGTGACCGTGCGCACGCCAACGTAGCCGGTCAGCGCTGTGGGGGCGATGCCGGCCACCGCGCCGGCCTGCCGCGGCAGCAGGCCGGCCAGACGTGCGAGGTTGGCGGCATGCACGTCCGGACACTCGGCCAGCGGCCCTTCGTCGGGGTCGTAGCTGGAGCCGACGCGGCCCGTGCCGTCCGCGGCACGCGGCAGCAAGTAGCCGGCGCCCGTGACCACGCAGTCCGGCCAGCCGCCGATCGCATCGACCTGCGCAGCCGGCAGCGTGGTGAGCTGGCCGCGCACGCGCCGCATGGTCCAGTGCTGCTGCGGCAGCAGTTGCTGGGCTTCGTGCGCATTGGCCAGCACCAGCACCGGTGCCGACGCCAGCACGGCGCCGTCAGCACCCAGCGCGTGCCACTGGTCTTCGTCGCGCGCGATGCTTGCCACGCGGCAACCAAAGCGCGCGGTGACGGCATCGGCCGCACGCGCCAGCTGCGCCATGCAGACATCGGGGGGCGCAACCCAGCCGCCGGCCGGGAACCACAGCCCCCCTCGCGCCACGCCCGCCCGGTGGGCGCATGCCGCCTCCTCGGCGCTCATCCAGCGCACGAACGATTCCGGCAGGCCCATGGCCGCGAGCGCCGCGCGCTGCGCCTCGCCCTCGGCTTCGTCCTCGCCAATCTGCAGCACGCCGCAGCCGTGCCAGTCGGTCGGGTACCCGGCGTCGCGCAGCGCCGCCCAGGCTCGCAGTGCGTACTGGTTGCCGGCGCGCGAAAGGCGCGACAGCAGGCTGTCGTCGGCTGACAAGTGGGCATGCATGGCCGCCGCGCGATGCGCCGAGGTCTGCCGCGCCGGGCCGTCATGGGCATCGAACAGCGTAATGCGCCAGCCGCGCGCCGCCAGGCGCTCGGTCACGGCGCAGCCTGCCAGGCCGGCACCGATCACGATGGCATGCCGCTCGGCCCATTGCGTCGCCAGCGGCGGCGCATGGCGGCGCGACTTCCACAGCGGCCGGAAGCGCCCGACCGTCATGTCGCGCTTGCCGCCAAAGCCCTGTGCCTTGCTGACGTCAAACCCGACTTCCTTCAGCCCGCGCCGGACGAACCCGGCGGCGGTGTAGGTGGCCAGCGTCGCGCCCGGCCGGGCCAGCCGCGCCAGTCCGCGGAACACCGGCGGCGACCACATTTCCGCGTTGCGCGCCGGCGAAAAACCGTCCAGGTAAAAGGCATCCGCCCCTACTGCCAGCTTCGGCAGAAGCTGGCCGGCATCGCCCAGCGCGAGCGTCAGCACCACCCGGCCGCCGTCAAAGGCCAACCGGTGCAGGCCCGGCAAGGCATCGGGCCATTGCGCCTGGAGCGCCTGCACCAACGGCCCCAGGCCGTCCAGGCCGGCGTGCAGCCGGGCCAGGCCCTCGCGCGTGAAGGGATGCTTCTCGATCGAGACGAAATGCAGCGTGCCGCAGCGCCGGGGATCGTCGCGCCACGCCTGCCAGGTCGCCAGGAAATTCAGTCCCTGGCCGAAGCCGGTCTCGACGATAACGAACTGGCGCTGGCCGGCCCACGCCAGCGGCAGGCCGTTGCCGCCCAGGAAGACATGGGCGGCCTGCGCCAGCCCGCCTTCGGTGCTGTGGTAGACGTCGTCGTAGCGGGGGGAATACGGGGTGCCTTCGGCAGACAGGATGGGCTCGGCGGGCTCGAGTGCGCGCGGCATGGGATTCGGATACTTGGGCCCGGGCGGAGGTGCCGGACATGGGGAGGTGCGACTCGCCGCGGATGGTAGCATAGCGGCCTTCCCCGCAGTGGCCACGCCGCCCTGCTCCCGATCTTGCGCCTCAGAGGCGCCCTGCTTCGCCATGCTCAGCTATCGTCACGCCTTCCATGCCGGCAACCATGCCGATGTCCTCAAACATGCCGTCGTCGTGCAGTTGCTAGAGCACCTCACGCAGAAGGACAAGGCGTTCTGGTACATCGACACCCACGCCGGCGCCGGCCTCTACGCGCTCGAGCACGAGTGGGCACAGAAGAAGGCGGAGTTCGAGACCGGCATTTCTCCCCTCTGGCAGGCCGCCGCCAGCGGTACCGCGCTGCCGCCGCTGCTGGACGAATACCTGGACCAGGTCCGGGCGCTGAACCAGGACGGCAGCCTGCGCCACTACCCCGGTTCGCCATGGCTGGCCTGGCAGATGCTGCGCGAGCAAGACCGGCTGCGCCTGTTCGAGCTGCACAGCACCGAGATCCAGGTGCTGCGCGACAACTTCCGCGGGGCCGGCCGCCGCGTGATGCTGTACGACGGCGACGGCTTCGGCGGCATCAAGGCGATCCTGCCCCCGCCGCCGCGGCGCGCGCTGGTGCTGGTGGACCCGTCCTATGAAGACAAGCAGGACTACGCCCGCACCGTGCAGACCGTGCGCGATGGCCTGGAGCGCTTCGCCACGGGCGTCTACGCGGTCTGGTACCCGCAGGTGCAGCGGCGCGAATCGCTGCAACTGCCGGTGCAACTGAAGGCCCTGCCGCTGAAGAGCTGGCTGCACGTGACGCTGACCGTTAGGAATCCGGTTGAAGGCGGCCTGGGCTTGCACGGCAGCGGCATGTTCATCGTCAACCCGCCGTGGCGGCTGAAGGAAATGCTGCAGGAGGCAATGCCGCTGCTGGTCGACCTGCTCGGCCAGGACGATGGCGCTAAGTTCACGCTGGAAGCCGAAGAGCGGTAGAGCGCCAGGCGCCGCCGCGCGGGCTAGCGCGGCAAACGCCGGCCACGGCCGCGCCACAGCCAGTCCAGCGCCACGCCGGCCAGCACCCCACAGGTGTCCGCCACCAGGTCGAGCCAGTCGGCCTCGCGGTATGCGGTCATGCCCTGCAGCAGTTCGATGACGCCGCCATAGGCGGCCAGCGCCACCAGCAAGGCAAGCCAGTGGCCGGCAAACGCGCGCCGCCCCAGCAGCGCCAGCACACCGAAAGCCAGCAGGTGATTGCTCTTGTCCCAGCCGGTTGTCGGCAGTGGCTGGGACGGCGGCATCAGCGACAGGGCCAGCACGGCGGCGGCGCAAGCCCAGAACAGCAGGCGCCATGGCGGCGCCTTCAGGGAGGAAGTCTGACCAGGGGGCATGGGACGAGGAGCGCGCCGCCCCATGCGGCACGCGTTGGCAATGCCGACAATATATCTCGCTGGCCGGCAGGGCTGGATTCCCCCCGCGCCTTGCGCTACAATCCGCAGCCTCGTTGCGCTGCAGGCGCACAGCCTGCCACGGCAGGCGCCGGCAGAAGTGGACCGATGAAAGGCGGGCAGTTCCAGCCGCCTTTTTTGCTTTCGTGTCCCGCACAGGCAACGAGCATCGCGGCCGCCCGTCCGGGCTGCGCCGCAAGGACCGCGAGGGTGGCGAAATTGGTAGACGCACCAGGTTTAGGTCCTGACGCCAGCAATGGTGTAGGGGTTCGAGTCCCCTCCCTCGCACCATCCGCCCTTCCTGTGGCGGTGCCAACACATCCCCAGTCGTAACAGAAGTAATAGAAATAATAGAACCCTTTGGCATCGCGGATCGCCGTGCCGGCTTTCGCACCTGTCCTTCGACGGCTATTATGTTGTCGTATCGATGTTCGATACGTTCGTATATTGGTGCAATATGCTGCCATCGTGGTGCAGCGGGCCCGCCGCTGGTGCCGCGGTGTTGCCGCAGCGCCAGCTCAAGAGTCTCGTCACCCATGCCTGCCAAACACGGCCGTAACGCAGCGCCCACCCTCGACCGCGACAACCCGCTCTTCAACCAGTCGCTGGAAAAAGGCCTTGAAGTCCTGCGCGCCTTCAACGGCGTCCACCGCACGCTGACACTGCCTGAACTGGCCGCGCTGACCGGCATGACCAAGAGTTCGGCCCAACGCACGATCCATACGCTGGTAGCGTTGGGCTACGTCGACAAGCATCCGCAGACACGCCGTTTCCGGCTGACGCCGAGGGTCATGGAGATCGGCTACAACTACCTCGCCGCCGATGCGCTGATCCCGGTGGCCAGTCCTTACCTGTCGCAACTCGCCGCCGCCAGCGGCGAGACCGCCAACCTGACCGAGCCGGTCGGCCTGGACATGGTCTACGTGGCGCAGCTGATGACCGCCAAGCACATGCCCGTACTGACACCGGTTGGCATGCGCATCCCTATGTATTGCACCAGTTCCGGCCGCGCCTACCTGAGTACGCTGCCTGACGCGCAGGTGCTGGAGATGCTGGAACAATCCGAACGCGTCGCGCGGACGCCGGCGACGCTGACCGACGTGGCGGCGATCCTGGCCCGTGTCGCGGAATGCCGCAAGGTGGGCTACGCCTGCAACGAAGAGGAACTTTTCCTCGGCGACATGGGCCTGGCCGCGCCGATCGTCAACAGCCGGGGCCAGGCGGTCGGCGCCGTCCACGTGTCGCCGCCGGCGAGCCGCTGGACCATGGCCGATGCCAGGAAAAGACTGGCGCCGCTGGTGCAGGAATGCGCGTGGGCGATCTCCCGCTCGATCGCTCACTGACCGCAGGCGCCGCCGCGGCCGGCCCTCGCGGAGGTGGTAGAACACCTGAGTGCCAACGGCTTTCGCAGCCCCTAACCGCGATCTATGCTGAAGGTGTTGGAGCGGTGTTGCACACTTCGCCGGCCACTCCAGTCTTCACCTCAGCCCTATCGGAGGGCATATGAAAGTTTCTGCCTTGCTGTTGGCAGCGTCGATGGCCGCTGGCTGGTCATCGCTCGCCCAGGCTGCCGGATGCTCTTATGACATGCAGTGCAAAGGGGAGCGGATCTGCCAGCAAGGGCAGTGCGTGTTCCCCGATGCCGAAGAAACGGCCGAAGCCGGCGGCCCGACTCCGGCAGCGCCAGCAGCGGCCACCAAGCGCACACCGGTGCCTCCACCGCCGCGCGGCTGCTGCACGGTGGCGGGCAAGCTCAAGCTGTCGCCGGCTTCGGCCTCCGACACCAGCCTGTCCACCGGCGACGCCTGCCAGGGCCTGACCAACTCCGGCAAGCCGGTTCCCGGCACGATCTGCAACTAGGCGCGCACGCCTGGCGGCCCGCCCCTGCAGTTTCCGCGCGCTGCCTGTCGTGCTAGCGCGCGTGCGCCAGCATGGCTTGCAGCAGCACGTTGGCGCCCGCCTCGATATGCTCGGGCAGCGCGTCTTCCAGTTCGTTATGGCTGATGCCGTCCTTGCAGGGCACGAAGATCATGCCGGCCGGCGCGCGCCGCGCGACGTAGACCGCGTCGTGGCCCGCGCCGCTGACCACGTCCATGTGTGGCAGCCCAAGCATGGCCGCCGCGCGCCGCACGCTGTGGACGCATGCAGGCGCGAACTCGCACGGCGCGAACTTGACCACCTGGCGGCTCCCGACCTCGACGCCGCCGGCCGCGGCGATGTCTTCGAAGGCAGCGTGCATGGCCGCATCCATGCGATCGAGCCCGGCCTGCGACAGGTTGCGGAAATCCACTGAAAATTCGACGCGGCCCGGGATCACGTTGCGCGAGTTCGGCGTTACCTGGAGGTAGCCGACGGTGCCGCGCCCGTGCGGCGCCTCGTCGCGCGCGATCTGGTTGACCGCGTCGACCATGCGCGCGGCGGCCAGCATGGCGTCGTGGCGCAGCGCCAGCGGCGTGGGGCCGGCGTGCGCGTCCATGCCGGTCACGGTCACGTCGTACCACTGCTGCCCGAGCGCGCCGGTGACCACGCCGATCGGCAGCCCGGCTGCCTCCAGCACCGGCCCCTGCTCGATATGCGCTTCGAAGTACGCCGCGAACATGCCGCCCGGCACGTCGCCGGCCGGGTGCGCGCCGCGGTAGCCGATGGCCTGCAGCGCGTCGCCCACGCTGACGCCATCGAGATCGGTCTGCGCGCGCGCAAAGCCGGCATCGAACTCGCCGGCGAAGACGCCAGAGCCCATCATCACCGGCGTAAAGCGCGTGCCTTCCTCATTGGTCCAGAACACGACCTCCAGCGGCGCGCGCGTGGCGATGCCCAGGTCATTGAGCGTGCGCATGACCTCCAGGCCCGCCATCACGCCGAAGTTGCCATCGAACTTGCCGCCCGACGGCTGCGTGTCGATATGGCTGCCGGTGGCCACGGCGGGCGCGGCCGGGTCGGTGCCGGCACGCCGTGCAAACACGTTGCCGATCTCGTCGACGCGCACGTCGAGGCCGGCCTCGCGGCACCACTGCACCACCAGGTCGCGCCCTTTGCGGTCGGCGTCGGTCAGCGCGATGCGGCACACGCCGCCCTTGGGCGTGGCGCCAATCGCGGCGAGGTCCATCAGCGATTGCCACAGGCGGGCGCCATTGATGCGGGGAAGTTGAATCGGTTCCATGTCTGCTTGTTGGTGGGGGATGAAGTTTGCCGATTGATGAGGTCTCGGCCGGCGAATCAGCAAGAACAGCAAGAAGCAGGCCATCGCACACAGCAGCGCCACGGCCACAGGCGCAGCCGCCGCAGTGGCACATGACTTGCTTTGCCAACCTGCGTCCCTTCACTCGTGACCTCACGCCAAACCAGGAGCAAGCCTGTGCACCACGTCCCCTCCCCTCTCGCGAAAGGCCTCAAGTCCGCCGCTTCCCTGATGAGCGCCGCCGCGCTGACGCTGCTCGCAATGCCGGGCGCCGCGCATGCCGACAAGGTGCTGCGCATCGGCATGACCGCGGCCGATATCCCGCGCACGCTGGGCCAGCCCGACCAGGGCTTCGAAGGCAACCGCTTCTCCGGCATCCCCATGTACGACGGCCTGACGCAATGGGACCTGTCCAAGGGCAACGGCCCCAGCCTGCTGATCCCGGGCCTGGCCAGCGAATGGAAGGTCGATGCCAAGGACAAGACCAGGTGGGTGTTCAAGCTGCGCCCCGGCGTCAAATTCCATGACGGCACCCCGTTCAACGCCGACGCCGTGGTGTGGAACGTCGGCAAGGTCCTGGACAAGGCCGCGAAGCAGTTCGACCCGAGCCAGGTCGGGGTGACCGCGTCGCGCATGCCGACGCTGCGCTCGGCGAAGAAGATCGACGACCTCACGGTGGAACTGGTCACGTCCGAGCCGGACTCCTTCCTGCCTTACAACCTGACCAACCTGTTCATGGCCTCGCCCACGCAGTGGGAGAAGAAGTTCGCCGCGGTGCCGGCCTCGGTCACCGATCCGGTGGAGCGCTCCAAGCAGGCGTGGGTCGCCTTCGCCGCCGACGCCGCCGGCACCGGCCCGTTCAAGATGAGCCGCTTCATCCCGCGCGAGCGCCTGGAAGTGGTGCGCAATGCGCAATACTGGGACGCAAGGCGCGTGCCGAAGATCGACAAGGTGGTGATGGTGCCGATGCCAGAGGCCAACGCCCGCACCGCCGCGCTGCTGTCCGGCCAGGTCGACTGGATCGAGGCGCCCGCGCCCGACGCCATCGCCCAGATCAAGAGCCGCGGCTTCCAGGTCTATGCCAACACGCAGCCGCATATGTGGCCGTGGCAGCTGTCGTTTGCGCCCGGCTCGCCATGGCTGGACAAGCGCGTGCGCCAGGCCGCCAACCTGTGCGTCAACCGCGGCGGGCTGAAGACGCTGCTGGGCGGCTACATGGCCGAGGCCAAGGGCATCGTCGAGGCCGGCAACCCGTGGTGGGGCAATCCGAAGTTCGATATCAAGCACGACCCGGCCGCCGCGCGCAAGCTGATGCAGGAGGCCGGCTACTCGGCCGCCAAGCCGGTCAAGGTGAAGGTGCAGGTGTCGGCGTCGGGCTCCGGCCAGATGCAGCCGCTGCCGATGAACGAATACGTGCAGCAGAACCTGAAGGAATGCTTCATCGACGTCGATTTCGACGTGGTCGAGTGGAACACGCTCTTCACCAACTGGCGCGTCGGCGCCAAGGACGCCAGCGCACACGGCGCCAACGCCATCAACGTCAGCTTCGCGGCGATGGACCCGTTCTTTGCAATGGTGCGCTTCGTCAGCACGAAGACGCAGCCGCCGGTTTCCAACAACTGGGGCTACTTCGGCAATGCCGAGTTCGACAAGCTGATCGAGGACGCCCGCACTTCGTTCGACGAGAAATCGCGCGACGCGGCGCTGGCCAGGCTGCATGCACGCATCGTCGAGGAGTCGCCATTCGTGCTGATCGCGCATGACGTCGGCCCGCGCGCGATCTCGAAGAAGGTCAAGGGCGTGGTGCAGCCACAAAGCTGGTTTATCGACATCGCGACGATGTCGATGGACTGATCCACTTGCCGCCTGCACCGTCGTTCCCGCCTGCGCGGGAATGACGGAGCTTCCTCCGCAGCTTGCTTCGCCTGGATACCGCCAGCCATGCAATACCTGTTCCGCCGCATCCTCTATGCCATCCCGATCCTGCTCGGGGTGGCGCTGCTGTGCTTCTCGCTGGTCCACATCGCGCCGGGCGACCCGCTGGTGTCGGTGCTGCCGCCCGATGCATCCGAAGAACTGCGCCGCCAGCTCACCGCGCTCTATGGCTTCGACCAGCCTTTCCTGGAGCAATTCGCGCACTGGCTCTGGCGCGCTCTGCAGGGTGACCTGGGCACCTCGATCGCCACCAGCCGCCCGGTGATGGCTGAAGTCGGCAACGCCGTGGTCAATTCACTGCGGTTGGCGACCATTGCCACGCTGATCGGCTTCAGCTTCGGCTGCCTGTTCGGCTTCGTGGCGGGCTACCTGCGCGACTCGATCGCCGACCGCACCGCGTCGCTGCTGTCGGTGCTGGGCGTCAGCATCCCGCACTACTGGCTCGGCATGGTGCTGGTGATCGCGTTCTCGGTGCTGCTGGGCTGGCTGCCGGCCACTGGCGCGGGCCCGGGCGGGTCCGGCGACTGGACGTGGGACTGGGAGCACATGCAGTACATGCTGCTGCCGGCGGTGACCATGTCGGTGATCCCGATGGGCATCGTCGCGCGCACCGTGCGCGCGCTGGTGGCGGAAATCCTGTCCAACGAGTTCATCGTCGGCCTGCGGGCAAGAGGGCTTTCGGACCTGGCCGTATTCCGCCACGTGCTGAAGAACGTCGCGCCGACCGCGCTGTCGGTGATGGGCCTGCAGCTGGGCTACCTGCTTGGCGGCTCCATCCTGATCGAGACAGTGTTCTCGTGGCCGGGCACCGGCTTCCTGCTCAATTCCGCCATCTTCCAGCGTGACTTCCCGCTGCTGCAAGGCACGATCCTCGTGCTGGCGGTGTTCTTCGTGCTGCTCAACCTGCTGGTCGACACGCTACAGACGCTGTTCGACCCGCGCATCCAGCGCAGCTAGCGCGAGGGAGACCGCCATGCAAATGACGCTAGACCACACGCAAGCCGCGCCGGCGGTGCAGCGCTCGCCGGGCTACTGGGCCACGGTGGGCCGCCGCCTGTTGCGCAACAAGCTCGCCATGCTGGCCGCGCTGGTACTGCTGGCGCTGGTGCTGATGGCGCTGTTAGCGCCGATGCTGATGCCGGCCGACCCGTATGCCTCGTCCATCCTCAAGCGCCTGAAGCCCATCGGCACCGAGCATTTCCCGCTCGGTACCGATGAACTGGGCCGCGACATGCTGTCGCGCCTGATGCTGGGCGCAAGGCTGTCGCTGTTCATGGGCATCACGCCGGTGCTGCTGGCCTTTGTCATCGGCAGCGGGCTCGGCATCGTCGCCGGCTATGCCGGCGGCTGGACCAACACCGTGATCATGCGCGTCACCGACATCCTCTATGCCTTCCCGTCGGTGCTGCTGGCGATCGCGCTGTCCGGCACGCTGGGCGCCGGCGTGGGCAACGCGCTGCTGTCGCTGACCATCGTCTTCATCCCGCAGATCGTGCGCGTGGCGGAAAGCGTGACCACGCAGGTACGCAACCGCGAGTTCGTCGACGCGGCGCGTGCCTCGGGCGCCTCGTCGCTGGCGATCGTGCGCGCGCACGTGCTCAACAACGTGCTGGGGCCGATCTTCGTCTATGCCACCAGCCTGATCTCGGTGTCGATGATCCTGGCCTCCGGGCTGTCCTTCCTCGGCCTTGGCGTGAAGCCGCCCGAGCCCGAGTGGGGCCTGATGCTCAACACGCTGCGCACCGCGATCTACACCCAACCGTGGGTGGCCGCGCTGCCCGGCGCGATGATCTTCCTGACCTCGGTCTCGTTCAACCTGCTGGCCGACGGCATCCGCTCGGCCATGGAAATCAAGGACTGAACCATGCCAGCACTGATGCAGGCCCCTTCCCCCACTACTGCGACGCGCGACATCGGCGGCCCGGCCCAGCCGCTGGTGATCGCCCACCGGCTGGTCAAGCACTTCCCGATCAAAGCCGGCATACCCGGCCTGCGCTCGCGCGCGGCCGCGGTGCGCGCGGTCGACGGCGTCAGCTTCGACGTGCTCAAGGGCGAGACGCTTGGCGTGGTCGGCGAGTCCGGCTGCGGCAAATCCACCACCGCGCGGCTGCTGATGCAACTGACCGGGCAGGACAGCGGCGAGCTGATCTTCGACGCGCAAGGCGTCGGCTCGGCGCAGTTGCCGATGAAGCAGTTCCGCAGCCAGGTGCAGATGGTGTTCCAGGACAGCTATTCGTCGCTGAACCCGCGCCTCACCATCGAAGAGTCGATCGCCTTTACGCCGCGCGTGCACGGCGTGCCCGCGCGCGAGGCCACCGAGCGCGCGCGCTTCCTGCTGCAGCGCGTCGGGCTGGAGCCGGTGCGCTTTGCCGGGCGCTATCCGCACGAACTGTCGGGCGGCCAGCGCCAGCGCGTCAATATCGCCCGCGCGCTGGCCTTGCGCCCGCGGCTGGTGATCCTGGACGAGGCCGTGTCGGCGCTGGACAAATCCGTCGAGGCGCAGGTGCTGAACCTGTTGCTCGAACTGAAGGCCGAGTTCGATCTGACCTACGTCTTCATCAGCCACGACCTCAACGTGGTGCGCTATCTGTGCGACCGCGTGATGGTGATGTACCTGGGCAAGGTGGTGGAAATCGGCGACACCGAGACCCTCTACCGCAACCCCGCGCACCCCTACACGCGCGCGCTGCTGGCGTCGATGCCGTCGATGGATCCGGACCGCCGCACCGAGACCGCGCCGCTGGCCGGCGACCCGCCCAACCCGATCGACCCGCCTCCCGGCTGCAGTTTTCACCCGCGCTGCGCCATGGCGCAGGACGCCTGCGCGCGCAGGGAACCGCAGCTTGCCGAACTGGCGCCAGGCCATTCGGCGGCTTGCCTGCTGGCCACGGCGTCCTGAGGACTCCGATATGACTGCGACCCCACAACAAGCTTCCCTCGGCGCACCCATGGTCTCGGTGCGGGACCTCCACATCACCTTCTCCGGCGGCGGCAAGACTATCCGTGCGGTCAACGGTGTCTCGCTCGACGTCGGCGCCGGCGAGGCTGTGGCACTGATCGGCGAGTCGGGCTCGGGCAAGAGCGTCACGCTGCGCGCGCTGATGCGGCTGCACCCGCCGCGGCGCACCCGCATGGAAGGCGACATCCGCATCGACGGCGCCAACGTGATGGCGTTGGACAAGCGGGCGCTGGCACGCCTGCGCGGCGGCACCGTGGCGATGGTGTTCCAGGAACCGCTGCTGGCGCTGGATCCGGTCTACACGGTCGGCCAGCAGATCGTCGAGTGCATCCGCGCCCACGGCAAGGTTTCAGCCGCCGAGGCGCAAGAACGCGCGCTCAAGGCGCTCGAGGCAGTGCGCATCCCCAGCCCGGAGCGGCGCCTGGCCGCCTACCCGCACGAGATGTCAGGCGGCATGCGCCAGCGCGCGATGATCGCGCTGGCGCTGTCGGCACGCCCCAAGATCCTGCTGGCGGACGAGCCCACCACGGCGCTGGACGCCACCGTGCAGATCCAGGTGCTGATCCTGCTGCGCGAACTGCAGCGCGAGCTGGGCCTGTCGATCGTCTTTGTCACCCATGACATCGGCGCCGCGGTGGAAATTGCCGATCGCGTCGCGGTGATGTACGGCGGCCGCATCGTCGAGGAAGGCCCGATCCGCACGCTGCTGCGCGAGGCACGGCACCCGTACACCATTGCCCTGCTGCAAAGCCGCCAGCACGGCATGGCGCGCGGCCAGCAACTGCAGGCCATCGGCGGCGCCCCGCCCGACCTGGCGGCCCTGCCGCCCGGCTGCACCTTCGCGCCGCGCTGCCCGCATGCACGCCCGGCCTGCCTGGCCGCGGTGCCGGCACCGGTCAGCGTCGGCACCGGGCACCGCGTCAGCTGTGTGCTCGCTGCCGAGCCAGCCGTTGCCACTGCGGCGTAATCCCGTTGTCGCCAACCTCCCAAGAGATCATTCATGACGCTTGCCACCCATCCCGCCCGCGCCTTCATGCCATATCCGGACGTTGCCGTGCCCCATGCCGCCAGCGGTCCGCTTCAAGGGCTCACCTTTGCCGTCAAGGATCTGTTCGACGTGGCGGGTTATCCCACCGGCGGCGGCAATCCGCATGTGCTGGCGCGCTCGGGCATCAAGGCCACCACGGCGCCGGCAGTGCAGCGCCTGCTCGATGCCGGTGCCACCTTCGTCGGCAAGACCCATACCGACGAACTCGCGTTCTCGATGAACGGGCAGAACGCCCATTACGGCCGGCCGGTCAACGGCGCGGCGCCGGACCGGATCACCGGCGGCTCGTCGTCGGGCTCGGCGTCGGCGGTTTCCAACGGCCTGTGCGATTTCGCGCTCGGCTCCGATACCGGCGGCTCGGTGCGCGCGCCGGCCAGCCACTGCGGGCTGTATGGCATCCGGCCCACGCACGGCCGCATTTCGCTGGCACGCTGCCTGCCGCTGTCCGAGAGCCTGGATACCTGCGGCTTCTTCGCGCGGGACGCGGGCGCCTTTGCGCGCGTTGCCGAGGTGATGTTCGGCGCCGATCGCAAGCCGCTGCCTGCCTTGCCCCGCCTGCTGCTTGCGGCTGACTTGTTCACGCTTCCTACCCCCGAGGCCCGCGCCGCGCTGTCGCCGGCCATTGCCACGATCGAGGCAGCGCTGGGCAAGGCATCACCCGTGACGGTGGCCGACCGGCCCTTGTCCGAACTGTGGTGGGCCTTCCGCTACATCCAGGGTTGGGAAGCGTGGCAGAGCGACGGCGCGCTGATCGAGCAGTATGGGCTGGAGCTGGGTGCCGACGTGGCCGCGCGCTTCGCGTTCTCGAAGGGCGTGACGCGCTCACAGTTCGATGAGGCCAGCGCGGTGCGGCGCGACTTTACCGCGCATCTCGCCAGCCTGCTCGGCGACGACGGCGTGCTGGTGCTGCCGACCATGCCCGACATCGCCCCGCTGCGCGCCACGCCGATCGAAGCGCTGGAAAGCTACCGCAACCTGGCGTCGCACACGCTGTGCCTGACGCCGCTGAGCGGCTTCCCGCAGATCAGCCTGCCGCTGGCCAGCCGCGACGGCGCGCCGCTCGGCATTTCGCTGCTGGGGCCGGCCGGCAGCGACCGCAGCCTGGTCGCGCTGGCAGAGCGGATCGACGCCACGCCGGCCTGAGGCCGGCCGCCGCGGCCTGTCAGACTGCCAGCGCCCCAACCCCTGCTTCGGGCCGCCTGATGCGGAACCACGCCGCATACAGCGCCGGCAGGAACAGCAGCGTCAGCACGGTGGCGATGATCAGCCCGCCCATGATCGCCACCGCCATCGGCCCCCAGAACATCGAGCGCGACAGCGGGATCATCGCCAGCACCGCCGCGGCGGCGGTCAGGATGATCGGGCGGAAGCGGCGGACCGCGGCCTCGACGATGGCGGTCCAGGGCGGCACGCCCGCGCTGATGTCCTGCTCGATCTGGTCGACCAGGATCACCGAGTTGCGGATGATCATGCCCAGCAGCGCGGTAATGCCCAGCTGCGCCACAAACCCCATCGGCGCGCGCAGCAGCAACAGCGTCGCGGCGGCGCCGATCAGGCCCAGCGGGCCGGTCAGGAACACCATCAGCGCGCGCGAGAAGCTGTGCAGCTGCAGCATCAGCAGCGTAAAGATCAGGAAGATGCACAGCGGCAGCTGCGCGGCGATCGAGGCACCGGCCTTGCCGCTTTCTTCTTCCGCGCCGGCCACGGCGATGCGGTAGCCCGCCGGCAGCTGCGCGCGCAGCTTGTCCAGCTGCGGGTTGATCTGCGCGGTCACGGTCGGGCCCTGGATGCCGTCGACAACGTCCGCCTGCACGGTCACGCCGAAGTCGCGGTTCTCGCGCCAGACCACGCCGGGCTCGGACTTCAATGCCACGCGTGCCACCTGGGTCAACGGCACGGTGCGGCCGGCATTGGTCGGCACCAGCACGTTGTTCAGGTCGGAAATGGCGTCGCGCTCGCTGCGTGGCGTGCGCATCGAAATCTCGATCAGCTTGTCGCCGTCGCGGTACTGGCCTACCGGCACGCCGGTCAGCACGGTCTGCGTCACGCGCGCGATCGCGCTGGTGGACACGCCCAGCGCGCGCGCCTTGTCCTGGTCGATCTCCAGGCGCAGCATCTTGACGTTCTCGTTCCAGTTATCGTTGACGCCGACCGTGTTCGGGTTCGCGCGCATCACGGCCTTGACCTGGTCGGCCAGCTGGCGCACCGCGCCCGCCTCCGGACCGATTACGCGGAACTGGACCGGATACGCCACCGGCGGGCCGTTCGGCAGCAGCTTGACGCGGCCGCGCAGGTATGGGAATTCGGTGTCGAGCAGCGCGATGATGCGACGGCGCAACGCATCGCGCACCTCGGTACTGACCGGCATCACGATCACCTGCGCCACGTTGCTTTGCGGGAAGATCTGGTCGAGCGGCAGGTAGAAGCGCGGCGCGCCGGTGCCGACGAAGGTGGTCAGGCTTTCCACCTGCTTGTCCTTGCCCACCAGCCGCTCGAAGCGCTTGGCTTCGGCTTCCATCTGGGCAAAGCTGGTGCCTTCCGGCATCCACAGCTCCACCATCAGCTCGGGCCGGCTGGAGTCGGGGAAGAATTGCTTCTCGACGAACTTGAAGGCATAGATGCCCAGCACGAATGTCACCAGCGTGATGGCGATCACAGTCTTGCGCCAGGCCACGCACCAGTCCACCAGCCGGCGGAAGCGCGCGTAGAACGGCGTATCGAACACCTCATGATGCTCACCCGCGCCCGCGCCGTGCGTCTTGAGCAGCAGATAGCCGAGGTAAGGCGTGAAATACACCGCAGCCAGCCATGACAGCACCAGCGCCAGCGCGGTCACGGCAAAGATGGCGAAGGTGTACTCGCCCACCGTCGAGCGCGCCAGCCCAACCGGCAGGAAGCCCGCCGCCGTGATCAGCGTGCCGGTCAGCATCGGCATCGCCGTCGAGGTATAGGCAAAGGTGGCCGCCTCCATCTTGGAGAAGCCCTCTTCCAGCTTGCGCACCATCATTTCGACCGCGATGATGGCGTCGTCGACCAGCAGGCCCAGCGCCACGATCAGCGCGCCCAGCGAGATCTTGTGCAGGCCGATGCCGAAGATGTGCATGAACAGGAAGGTCACCGCCAGCACCAGCGGAATCGTCAGCGCCACCACCAGTCCGGGCCGCATATCCAGCCGGAGCGGCCGCGTATGCAAACCCAGCGCGACAAAACTGACCGCCAGCACGATCACCACGGCCTCGATCAGCACGCGCACGAACTCGCCCACCGATTGCCTGACCGCCTTGGGCTGGTCCTGGACCTGGTCCATCTCGATGCCGACCGGTAGCTGCCCGCGCAGCTTCTCGAAAGCCGCACGCAGGTCCTTGCCGAGCTGGATGATGTCTCCGCCCTTCTGCATCGAGATGCCCAGCCCGATCACGTCCTTGCCGTTGAAGCGCATCCGCGTCTGGGTCGGGTCGACATAGCCGCGGTACACGTGCGCGATGTCGCCGAGACGGATATTGGCGATGCCGTTGGGCCCGCGCAGCACCAGGTTCTCCAGGTCCTCGACGCTGGCGAACTGGCCAGACAGGCGTACCTGCAGGTTGTCGCTCGGCGTGACCAACACGCCGCTGCCGGTCAGGTTGTTCTGCTGCGAGATCTGTTCGGCGATGGCATTGATGTCCAGCCCGAGCTGGGCAAAGCGCGCCTGGTTGAATTCGATATAGACCTTCTCGTCCTGCAGCCCGATCAGCGACACCTTGGCCACCGACGGCACGCGCAGCAGTTCCTGCCGCACCAGGTCGGCGTACTCGCGCAGCTCCTTGTAGTTGAAGCCGTCGGCGGACAGCGCATAGATAGTGCCGTAGACGTCGCCGAACTCATCGTTGAAGAACGGCCCGCGCACGCCCGCTGGCAGCGTGTGCTGGATATCGCCGATCTTCTTGCGCACGGTGTACCAGATCTGCGCCGTCTCCTTCGCCGGCGAGGTGTCCTTGAGCTGAAAGATCACCGTGGTTTCGCCGGGCTTGGAGAAGCTGCGGATCTTGTCGGCGTAAGGCACTTCCTGCAGCTGGCGTTCGATCTTGTCAGTCACCTGCACCGCGATCTGCTCGGCGGTGGCACCCGGCCAGAACGCCTGCACCACCATCACGCGGAAGGTAAAGGGCGGGTCCTCGTCCTGGCCCAGCTGGAAGAACGCCAGCAGGCCACCCAGCAGCAGCACTACCAGCAGGTAGCGGGTCAGCGGCTGGTGCTCGAGCGCCCAGCGCGACAGGTTGAAGCGGGAATGATCCATGCCGCCCTCAGCCCTGCTTAGGCGTCGGGGCCGGGGCGGAAGCGGGCGCGACGGCCTGCAGCGGCCGCACCTTCTGGCCCGGGCGCAGCAGGTGCACGCCTGCGGTGACGATGGTCTGGCCCGGCGCCAGGCCCTGGCGCACCTCTACCTCGTTGCCGACCGCGTCGCCCAGCATCACCGTGACCGGCTTGACCGTGCCGGCGGCCGCGTCGTAGATCCACACCTGGTTGCGGCCCTGTTCCTGCAGCAGCGCTGTCAGCGGCACGCGGATCGCGGGGGTGGCCCCGGTCCGCACGAACGTCACCACGGCAGTCATGCCGAGCTTGAGGTCGGCGGGCGGATTGGGAATGGTGACGCGGGTGGCATAGGTGCGGGTGACGGGATCGGCAGCCGCGGCAATCTCCCGCACCCGGCCGGGCAGCGCGCGCTGCGGCTCGGCCCAGGTATGGATACTGACGTCGGTAATGCCGCGCAGCAGGTCGACCTGGTCTTCCGGCAGGCCGATCGCCACTTCCTTCTCCGCGGTCTGGGCCACGCGCACCACCGGCTGGCCGGGGGTGACGACCTGGCCCACCTCGGCGTCGATGGCCGTGACCACGCCGTCGGCGTCGGCATGTAGCACGGCGTAGGCGGTCTGGTTGGACTGGCTGCGCAGGCCGGCCTGGGCCTGGCGCAGGCGCGAGTCGGCCGCCTCGAAATTGGCCTGGCGCCGGTGCTGTTCGGCGGCGCTGATAAAGCCCTTGGCGAACAGGTCGTTGTAGCGCTTCAGGTCCGACGCGGCGAGGTCGCGGTCGGTCTTCGCGGCCTCGAACTGGGCGCGCGAACCGGCTTCGGCAAGGGACAGGTCAGTCGGATCCAGCCGGGCCAGTGGCTGGCCCCTGGTGACAACGTTACCCACGTCTACCAGGCGGGCCGCGATCTTGCCGCCCACGCGGAACCCCAACCTCGATTCGACGCGCGGGCGCACATCTCCGGAAAACTCGAAGGCGGTCTTGCCGCTGTGCTGGCTGAGGTGCATCAGGCGCACCGGACGGACCTCGGGCGCCGGCTCCGCCTTCTTGCCGCAGCCCGCGAGCGCGATGGCGGCGGCGGCCACCAGCGCGGCAACCCGTCCCGAACGCCCGAAACGCCCGAAACGCGCGCGGCGTAACGATTTTGTGTCAAAAAGAGTCGCTGCGGCCGCAACTTCCGGCACTGGGCAATGCACTGGCATCGGTAAGCTAGGAGTCGGATGGAACAGCTGGCAAGGCAGGCCGTCGGCCGCGGAGGCCAGTGCGGGGCAATAAATAACTGGCCGGTCAGTAATATAGCGAGCCCATGGGGGTGCGTCAAACGGCAGGCGACGAAACGTCTGGAATGCCCCCTCAGGTGCCGTTCCCGGCGGATGAGCTGTGATGAAATGTCTGTCACCCGGCCATCCGGCAGTGTCCGGCTGGCCGGATCGGCGATGCTACAATCGGCGCCCCGCGCTTCCCCCACCCCATCTTCAGACCGAGACCGGCGTGACGCCCGATCAGTATTGCCAAGAAAAAGTCGCCCAGAGCGGCTCCAGCTTCTATTACAGCTTCCTGTTCCTGCCGGCAGAGCGCCGGCGCGCCATCACTGCGCTGTACGCCTGGTGCCGCGAAGTCGACGACGTGGTCGACGATACGCATGATACGAGCCTGGCGCACCAGCAGCTGGACTGGTGGCGCGCGGAATTGCGGCGGCTGTTCGACGGCGCGCCCACGCACCCGACCACCCAGGCACTGCAGCCGCATATTGCCGGCGCCGGCCTGCCGCAGGTCGAAATGACCGAAGTGCTCGAAGGCATGGAGATGGACCTCACGCAGACGCGCTACCTGGATGAAGCCGGCCTGAACCGCTACTGCCATTGCGTGGCCGGCGTGGTCGGCACGCTCAGCGCTCGGCTGTTCGGCTACACCGACCCGAAGACGCTGGAATTTGCCGAGAAGCTCGGGCTGTCGCTGCAACTGGTCAATATCCTGCGCGACGTGGGCGAGGATGCCCGGCGCGGCCGCATCTACCTGCCCGTCGATACGCTGCAGCAGTTCCAGGTGCCGGCTTCCGAAATCCTCAAGGGCCAGCATTCCGAGCGCTTCGTCGCACTGATGCAATACCATGCCGAACGCGCCCGCAAGCTGTACCGCGAAGCGCTGGCGGCCCTGCCGCGCCAGGACCGCCGTGCCCAGCGCGCCGGCTTGCTGATGGGGGCGATCTACCATGCGCTGCTCGATGAGCTGGAAGCCAGCCAGTTTCAGGTCCTCAGCCAGCGGATCGCCCTGACGCCGCTGCGCAAGCTGTGGATCGCCTGGAAGACCTGGATCCGCAATGGTTGACACATAGTAAATAGACAGCCTAGTCACGACACCCGCCGACACCCGTTATGACCCAGACCACCGCTTCCCTCGGCCAGGCCATCCTCGACCACGCCGACCAGCTAGCCCGTTTCTCCGACATGGAAGACGGCCTGACCTGCGCCTACCTGACGCCGGCGCACCGTGCCGCGCAGGACCAGCTGGCGCAATGGATGGACGCTGCGGGCATGGAGGTGCGCATCGACGCCATCGGCAATGTCATCGGCCGCTACGCCGCCGACCCCGCCGTTACCGATGCCCGCGTGCTGATGACCGGCTCGCACTTCGATACGGTGCGCAATGGCGGCCGCTATGACGGGCGCCTCGGCATCCTGTTGCCGATCGCCGTGGTGGATGTGCTGAACCGGGCCGCGATCCGCCTGCCGTACCACTTGGAGGTGGTGGGATTCGCCGAGGAGGAAGGGCTGCGCTTCAAGACCAGCTTCCTGGCCAGCAGCGTGCTGGCGGGCCGCTTCGATCCCGCGCTGCTCACCCGCGTCGACGCTGACGGCATCACGCTGGCCGAGGCGCTGGCCACCTCCGGCCTGCCCGGTGCCGGCGATCTGCAAGCGCTGCGCGCGGCGGCACTGGATCCGGCGGCGCTGCTGGGCTTCGTCGAATTGCATATCGAACAGGGACCGGTGCTGCTGCACCACGACCTGCCGCTGGGCGTGGTCACGCAGATTGCCGGGAGCAGCCGCTTCCAGGTTCGGGTGGAAGGCCAGGCCAGCCATGCCGGAACGACGCCGATGGGCATGCGCAAGGACGCCGCCGCGGGTGCGGCCGAAATGATCCTGCTGGTGGAAGAGCGCTGCGCCGCCGCGCCCACGCTGGTCGGCACCGTGGGCCAGCTTCAGGTGCCGAACGGATCGAGCAACGTGATCCCGGCGGCCTGCACCTTCTCGATGGATATCCGCGCGGGCGCCGACGACATCCGCGAGGCAGCCATTGCGGACATCGTTGCCGGCATCGAACGGATCGCCGCGCGGCGCGGGCTGTCGGCTCAGGTCGAGCGCGTACCGCCGGTCAATAACGCGCCCTGCGCCCGCTGGCTGATGGAGCAGTTCGGCGCGGTACTGAAGAAGCGGGGGATGGAGGCGTTCGAGTTGCCTTCCGGCGCCGGCCACGACGCCATGATGATGCATCGCATCACCGACGTGGCGATGCTGTTCGTGCGTTGCGGCAATGGCGGGATCAGCCACAACCCGCTGGAGACCATCACCGCCGATGATGCACAGCTGGCGGCCGAAGTCTTCGTCGACTTCCTGCGCCACTTCCAGCCGCGCGGCTGACGGTAGACGGCAGCGCTCAGCTGCCGTCGTACATCTCCCGCCGGAAATCGTAGAGGCTCTTGCGCAGCCGGCGCCGCTCGTCCGGCGACAGCCGCGAACCGCCGCGCTCGCGGTCTTCCGCGCGGCGGCGGTCGGTCTCGCGCTGCTCGGCGCGATGGCGCTCCGCACGGGCACGCGCCTCGCGCTGGCCATTGCCCGGATCGCTCGCCTGCGCCGACGGATGGCGCTTGAGCAGGTTGGCCATGCCGGCCGACTGGGCCCGCGCTGGACCGGCCGGCCCAAGCAGCCATGCGGCAACCGCAAGCGCAATGCATGCGCCGGCGATACCATGCTGCGGATGCCCGTGCCGGGTTCGGTTCACTTTCATTGATAATGGCGGTCTTGGCTTCGGGAAAGGCGGTAGTTGAACCCGCCTTGAAGCCGGGAAATTTCGTTACCCCGTCTGATCCCCGTCTGGCACCGCTGTCCTCTGCAAGCATCGGGCCAGGGCCTGCGAGCCGGGTCGGCAGATGCCGTGGATCCTGCGGTGCAAATGCGCGGAAAATCGGCGCGCAAGGGACGCAAAAGGACGGGATGGCGCAGTGTAATCGCACGATTGATGCACGCCGCCATACCACGGGGTAAAGTATGTAACGTTTTGTTAAGCCATTTTGAGCGAAAGCGATAGTCGCTAAGATACCGCCATGGAAAATACCAGCCACAAGATTCTTGTCGTCGACGATGACCCGCGTCTGCGCGATTTGCTGCGCCGCTATCTGGGCGAACAGGGCTTTACCGTGCTGGTGGCGGAAAACGCCACCGCGATGAACAAGCTCTGGCTGCGCGAGCGTTTCGACCTGCTGGTGCTGGACCTGATGATGCCGGGCGAAGACGGCCTGTCGATCTGCCGCCGGCTGCGCGGCGCCAACGACCAGACCCCGATCATCATGCTCACCGCCAAGGGCGAGGACGTGGACCGCATCGTCGGCCTGGAAATGGGCGCCGACGATTACCTGCCCAAGCCGTTCAACCCGCGCGAGCTGATCGCGCGCATCCATGCGGTGCTGCGCCGCAAGGGCCCGGCAGAAGTGCCCGGCGCCCCGTCCGAAACGCCTGAGACGTTTGCCTTCGGCGACTTCGTGCTGAACCTGGCCACGCGCACGCTGACCAAGAACGACGAGGAGATCACGCTGACCACCGGTGAATTCTCGGTGCTCAAGGTGTTTGCCCGCCATCCGCGCCAGCCGCTGTCGCGCGAGAAGCTGATGGAAATGGCGCGCGGCCGCGAATATGAAGTGTTCGACCGCAGCCTGGACGTGCAGATCTCGCGCCTGCGCAAGCTGATCGAGCCGGACCCGAGCAACCCGCGTTTTATCCAGACGGTCTGGGGCCTGGGCTACGTCTTCATTCCCGATGGCGTGAAATAACCGATATCGGCCGCTGTTCCTATCGTGGCGACCGTTATCGGCAGAACTGCGACGCGGTTCTTTGGTTCGCTGTTCTGGCGAACCTTCATGCTTATCGCCCTGCTGCTGGCGATCTCGCTGGGTATCTGGTTCCAGAGCTACCGGCTGTTCGAACGCGCCCCGCGCGCGCAGCAGATCGCCATGCAGGTGGTCAGCGTGGTCAAGCTCACGCGCGCCGCGCTGCTCTACTCTGACCCCGCGCGGCGCCGCTTCCTGCTGCTCGACCTGGTGCAGAACGAAGGCATCAAGGTCTATCCGCGCGAGAAGGACGACGACTTCGCCGCGCCCACGGCCAATCCCTTCCTGACCTCGCTGGTGCAGCAGGAAATCCGCGGCCGCCTGGGCGAGGACACCGTGCTGGCCACCACCGTCAACGACATCCCCGGCGTGTGGGTCAGCTTCGAGATCGAGGGCGACGACTACTGGGTCGCTATCAGCCCCGAACGCTTCGAACGCGTGCCCGGCATCCAGTGGCTGTGGTGGAGTATTGCCGCGCTGCTGCTGTCGATCATCGGCGCGGCCTTTATCACCGCGCGCGTCAACTATCCGCTCAAGCGCCTGGCCAACGCCGCGCGCGCCATGGGCGCCGGCGGCGACCCGCCGCCGCTGCCCGAGCGCGGCGCCAGCGAAGTGGCGCTGGCCAACCACAGCTTCAACCAGATGGTGCAAGACCTGCGCCAGCTCGACGACGACCGCGTGGTGATGCTGGCCGGCATCTCGCATGACCTGCGCACGCCGCTGACGCGGCTGCGGCTGGAGACCGAGATGTCGCCGATGGACACGCCCACGCGCGACGCCATGATCGCCGATATCGAACAGATGGACGCGATCATCGGCCAGTTCCTCAACTATGCGCGGCCAGCGCTGGAAACCGTCGAACCGGTCGACCTGTCGGCGCTGGTGCACGATGCCGTGGGCGTCTACGCCGCGCATGACGACGTGCGCGTGCATGTGCGCGCCAAGGAGCCGGTGATGGCCGTAGCCAACCGCATGGAAGTCCAGCGCATCCTCGACAACCTGGTCGAGAACGCGCGCCGCTACGCCAAGGATGAGCAAAGCGGCATGGCGGTGGTCGAGATCTCCACCCGCGTCGACGACAAGGAAGCGGTGCTGACCGTGGCCGACCGCGGCAATGGCGTACCCGAAGGCCAGTTGTCGCTGCTGACGCGCCCGTTCTACCGGCTCGACAGCGCGCGCAGCGAAGCCAAGGGCGCGGGACTGGGCATGTCCATCGTCAACCGCATCATGCAGCGCAACGGCGGGCGGCTGCTGCTGGCCAACCGCGCCGCGCCGGATTCGGGCCTGGTGGTCAGCGCCTGCTTCCGCCGCGCGTGAGGGCCGCCCGGCGGCAACCGGCAGCCATACCAGCGCGTTGACAGGTTTTCGACAGCCATGGCCTACAGCCTGGCTACGGCGCAGTTCGGCGGCTTCACTCCGGCGATCTCGACCTACCTGATCAACGCCACCGGCAACAAGGCCGCGCCCGGCCTGTGGCTGATGTTCGCCGCCCTGCGCGGCCTGGTCGCCTCGCTGGTGACCGTCCGCGCGCGCCGCAGCGGTGCCGTGCTGCAAACGGCTTGAAACCCGGCCGATCGTCACCAACTTGCCATTTGCGTGCTTGCCTTGCATGGCATACTTGCCGCTCCGCAGCGCCCGGCCCTGCCTGGCGCTGCAGGCGGCACTGAACCACGCATGCCGTGCCTATCGGGCTCTTTGAGAATATCAATTAGCCCCATGCGGGATGTTCACGCATAATCACGTTTTGTCGCGGTGCACCGCAGCAAAGTGCCTGGCAGGATCCACGCCGGGCCCACAGCGGTGGCACTGTACTTATTGCAACGTATCTGGAGATAGTCTTATGAAGACCGTTGGTCAAAAGCTCGAAGCCTTCCACGTCGTCGGTGTCAAGCCGGGTTTCAACAATCACGAAGAGAACGGCCAATCGGCTTTCGAAGACATCACCGAAAAGTCGTTCGAAGGCAAGTGGAAGGTCATCTACTTCTACCCGAAGGACTTCACCTTCGTGTGCCCGACCGAAATCGTTGCCTTCGCCAAGCTGAACGGCGACTTCGCTGACCGCGACGCGATCGTGCTGGGCGGCTCGACCGACAACGAGTTCGTCAAGCTGGCATGGCGCCGCGAACACAAGGACCTGAACAAGCTGGACCAGTGGCAATTCGCCGACGTGACCGGCTCGCTGATCGACCAGCTGGGCGTGCGCGACCAGGCCGCTGGCGTGGCCCTGCGCGCGACCTTCATCGTCGACCCGGACAACGTGATCCAGCACGTTTCGGTGAACAACCTGAACGTCGGCCGCAACCCGGACGAAGTCCTGCGTATCCTGGACGGCCTGCAAACGGACGAGCTGTGCCCGTGCAACCGTGCCGTTGGTGGCGCAACGCTGTAATTTGCAGTTCTTCGCCAGACACCGTGGCGATCCGCAGAGGGCCCCGCCCTCCGCTCCGAAACCCGCTTGCGCGGGTTTTTTGGGCCCCGATCGATAGGAGAAATAAATGGAATTCCTCAGCACGATTAAAAACCTGATCCCCGATTTCGCCAAGGACATCCGCCTGAACGTGGACGGCACTATTGCCCGCTCCTCGCTGGAAGGCAACGATGCGGTCGGCGTGGCGCTGGCGGCGGCATTCGCGGCGCAGAGCAAGGTGCTGGTGGATGCCATCCGCAACGCCGGCGTGCTGTCGCCCGAGGAAACCAACGGCGCGCTGACCGCCGCGGCGCTGATGGGCATGAACAACACCTGGTACCCGTACGTCGAGATGGCGGACGACACCGACCTGTCGACCCAGCCGGCCGGCCTGCGCATGAACGCCTACGCCACCCATGGCGGCGTCGACAAGCGCCGTTTCGAGATGTACGCGCTGGCAGCGTCGATCGTGGGCAAGTGCCACTTCTGCGTAAAGTCGCACTACCAGCTGCTGAAGAACGAACAGGGCATGACCGCGCAGCAGTTGCGGGACGTGGGCCGCATCGCCGCGGTGATTGTGGCCGCAGCCAACGTGATCGCCGCCCAGTAAGCGCATAGCGCGCCCCCGCGCCTCCAAAGGGCCGTTCGACGGCCCCTGTAGCACAGCAGCCGGCAGCTTCCCAGCGGGAATTGCCGGCTGTTTCCGTCTTGCAACCGGGCTCGCGCCGGCACTGCACTCGCGCGGCGATCGGCCTACAATCCAGGCAGGATATGCACTTTCAGCCTGCCATGACCCTGCCTTCGCCGACTTCTCCCCGTTTCCACTACCGCCTTGCCGCGGTGCACGACTGGGGCGACATCGCTGCCGTCACGCAGCAAGCCTATGGCCAGTATGAGCTGGAAATCATGGAAGACTGCCGGGCCTCGTTCCAGCGCGGCATGCAGGCGGTGCTGGCGACCAGCAATCCCGACATGGAATGGTGGGTGGCGGAAACCGATCACGGCATCATGGGTGCCGTGCTGTTCTGCCATCCCGGGGCAACGCTGCCCGCGCTCGACGGCAGCACCATCACGCTGACGCAGCCGGAGGCGCGGCTGCTGTCGGTCAGCCCGCAGGCGCGCGGTCTGGGGCTTGGGCGCACGCTGATGCAGATCTGCATCCAGCGCGCGCGCGATATCGGCTCGCCTACGCTGCTGGTAAGGACCATGCCGGAGATGGCCTCGGCCAACCGGCTGGTGCAGCAGATGGGCTTCACCAAGCGCACCGAGGCCGGTGCGCGCTCAGGCGCCATGGCGCGGCTGATCGACTACACCTACGCCATTCCGCCGGAAAACGCCCCGGCGGCGGACGCGCCGCGCAGCTAGCAGCGCCGTCTCGACCTACTGCGCCCGCCACAGCGCGCTCAGTCCTGCGCGCCCGTCACCGAGCCGCGCCAGACCAGCACCGCGGCCTGTGCCACGATCCCTTCCTGCCGTCCTTCGAAGCCCAGCTTTTCGTTGGTCTTTGCCTTGACGTTGCAGCGTCCGGGCGCCAGCCCCAGGTCTTCCGCCAGGTTGGCCACCATCGCGCCAATGTGCGGCGCCAGCTTGGGCGCCTGCGCAATCACGGTGGCATCGACATTGCCGATCTCATAGCCCGCCTCGCGCACGCGGCGCGCGGCCTCGCGCAGCAGTACGCGGCTGTCGGCGCCGGCGAATTGCGCGTCGGTATCGGGGAAATGGCGGCCGATATCGCCCAGCGCGGCCGCGCCGAGCAACGCGTCGGTGACCGCATGCAGCAGCGCGTCGGCATCGGAATGGCCCAGCAGGCCGCGGTCGTGCGGGATCTCCACGCCGCCCAGGATCAGCTTGCGGCCCGGCACCAGCGCGTGGACGTCATAGCCCTGGCCCACGCGGATATCGAAAGGCATCATGCGGTTACGCTCCTTATGCTCCATTGGCTCCATTGGCTCCAGTCCCCAGCAGCACTTCGGCTAGCGCGAAGTCTTCCGGGTATGTCACCTTGAAATTGCGCAGCGAGCCGTTGACCAGCCGCGGATGCAGCCCCAGCCGTTCGATCGCGCTGGCTTCATCGGTCACCACCGCGCCCGCCGCCATGGCATCCTGCAGCGCCTGGCGCAGCACGCCCAGCCGGAACATCTGCGGGGTCTGCGCCTGCCACAGCCCTTCGCGCGGCACGGTACCGCCGATGCGGGCATCGTCCTGCGCGCGCTTGAGGGTGTCGGGCACCGGCACCGCCAGGATGCCGCCGATGGCCGCATCCGGATCGTCGTCGCCGTCGCTTTCCACCGCGCGTACCAGCGCGTGGATCATCGCCGGGGTCAGGCCCGGGCGCGCCGCGTCATGCACCAGCACCCAGTCCGTATCGGTGGCGCCGAGCTGGGCCAAGTGATGCAGTCCCGCCAGCACCGATGCATGCCGCGTGTCGCCGCCAACGAAGGCGGTGTCGAAGCGCAGTCCGGCGAACGCGGCGGCGCCGAAGCGCGATTCCAGCGGCATGTCGTCGGGCGCCAGCACCAGCGCGGTGGCGTTGATCGCGTCGCACGCCGAGAATGCCGCCAGCGCGTACCAGATCATCGGCCGGCCGGCCACGGTCTGGTATTGCTTGGGAACGGTGCCGCCGGCGCGGCTGCCGGTACCGGCACAGGGGATCAGGGCAAAGCGGCGAGCGGACACGGCTTGGGCAGGAAGTGAATGACGAAGTGAAACTGCGGAACTGGGCAAGCGCCAGCGTTTTGCCGCCAGCGGGACAACCGGGTCGCATTCTATAATACGGCCCTTGCCCGTCGCCATGGCGCATGCGTGCCTGGCGGCGTGGGCGGGTGCCGCCATGTGCCCGCAGCAATCTGTCCGACCCCCGCCCGCGATGCCGGCGGGGTGTCGTCGTTTTGAACGCCCCGTTGCCGACATGCCTGACGCCACGCCCTCCCTGCCCTTCGCCAACCTGCCACTGATCAAGCCGGGCCTGCGCCACACCGTGGCCGGCCTGCGTGGTTCCGCCGATGCCCTGGCTATTGCCGCCTACGCGCGGCAGCACCGGGCGCGCGTGCCGATGCTGGCAGTGGTGTGCGCCAATGCCGTCGACGCCCAGCGCCTGGCCGAGGAAATCCCCTGGTTCGCGCCCGAGCTGCGCGTGCGCCTGCTGCCCGACTGGGAAACGCTGCCCTACGACAGCTTCTCGCCGCACCAGGACCTGGTCTCCGAGCGCCTGGCCACGCTGCACGATATCCAGGGCGGGCAATGCGATGTGATGCTGGTGCCGGCCAGCACCGCGCTGTACCGGCTTGCGCCGCCGTCCTTCCTGGCGGCCTACACCTTCTTCTTCAAGCAGGGCGAGCGCCTGGACGAGGCCGCGCTAAAGGCGCAGTTCACGCTGGCGGGCTACGAGCACGTCAGCGCCGTGATGCGCCCGGGCGAATACAGCGTGCGCGGCGGCCTGATCGACCTGTACCCGATGGGCTCCGCGCTGCCGTACCGGATCGACCTGTTCGGAGACGAGATCGAGACCATCCGCGCCTTTGACCCGGACACGCAGCGCAGCCTGTACCCGGTCAAGGAAGTGCGCCTGTTGCCGGGCCGCGAGTTCCCGCTCGACGAAGCCGCGCGCACCGCGTTCCGCGGCCGCTGGCGCGAAATCTTCGAGGGTGACCCGACCAAGTCGCCGATCTACAAGGACATCGGCAATGGCGTGCCGTCGGCAGGCATCGAGTACTACCTGCCGCTGTTTTTCGAAGACAGCGCGACGCTGTTCGACTACCTGCCGGCGGATACGCAGCTCGCCTTCGCGGGCAACATCGATGAAGCGATCCGCCGCTTCTGGGCCGACACCACGCAGCGCTACAACTTCATGCGGCACGACCGCGAGCGCCCGCTGCTGCCGCCGGCCGACCTGTTCCTGTCCGAGGAGCAGTTCTTTGTCGGCGCCAAGCCGATGGCGCGACTGGTGCTGCAGGCCGAGCCCGGCGCGGACCAGACACCGTTCTCGGCGATCCTGCCCGATGTCTCGGTCAACCGGCGAGCCGAAGACCCGCTGGTCAACCTCGAATCGCTGCTGCTCGACAGGCAGACCCGCGTGCTGATGTGCGCCGACTCCGCCGGCCGGCGCGAGACGCTACTGCAGCTGTTTGCCGAAAGCGGCCTGCGCCCGCAGCCGGTGGACGACTTTGCGGCGTTCCTTGCCGGCGAATCGCATTTCTCGATCGCGGTGGCGCCCTTGCAGAGCGGCTTCGCGCTGCCCATTGGGCTGCCACAGGGGCAACTCGCCTTCGTCACCGAGGCCGAGCTGTACGCCGGCACCGCGCGCCGCACCGGCCGCCGCAAGCAGGAACAGGCGACCGCGGTCGACTCGATGGTGCGCGACCTGGCCGAACTGAAGATCGGCGATCCGGTGGTGCACAGCGAACACGGCATCGGCCGCTACCATGGCCTGGTGTCGCTCGACATGGGCCAGGGCGAGGAGGAATTCCTGCACCTCGAATACGACAAGAGCAGCAAGCTGTATGTGCCGGTGCACCAGTTGCACGTGATTTCCCGCTACTCCGGCGCCGATCCGGATACCGCACCTTTGCACCACCTGGGCTCGGGCCAGTGGGACAAGGCCAAGCGCCGCGCCGCGCAGCAGATCCGCGATACCGCTGCTGAGTTGCTCAACCTCTACGCGCGCCGCGCCGCGCGCGAGGGCTTCGCCTTCCCGCTGTCGCCGAAGGACTACGAGACCTTCGCCGAGAGCTTCGGCTTCGAGGAAACGCCGGACCAGGCCGCCGCCATCGCCGCGGTGATCGCCGACATGACCTCGGGAAAGCCGATGGACCGGCTGGTGTGCGGCGACGTCGGCTTCGGCAAGACCGAAGTCGCGCTGCGCGCCGCCTTCGTCGCGGTGCTGGGCGGCAAGCAGGTGGCAATGCTCGCGCCGACCACGCTGCTGGCGGAGCAGCATTTCCAGACGCTGTCGGACCGCTTCGCCGAATGGCCGGTGCGCATCGTCGAACTGTCGCGCTTCAAGACCAAGAAAGAGATCGACGCGGCCATCAAGCAGATCAACGAGGGCAGCGTCGATATCGTCATCGGCACGCACAAGATCCTGTCCGACCAGGTCAAGTTCCAGCGCCTGGGCCTGGTCATCATCGACGAGGAACACCGCTTCGGCGTGCGCCAGAAAGAAGCGCTGAAGACGCTGCGCGCCGAGGTCGACATACTGACGCTGACCGCCACGCCGATCCCGCGCACGCTGGGCATGGCATTGGAAGGCCTGCGCGATTTTTCGGTCATCGCCACTGCGCCGCAGAAGCGGCTGGCGATCAAGACCTTCGTACGGCGCGAGGAAGACGGCGTGATCCGCGAGGCCATCCTGCGCGAGCTCAAGCGCGGCGGCCAGATCTACTTCCTGCACAACGAAGTCGAGACCATCGAGAACAAACGCGCCAGGCTGTCCGAGCTGGTGCCCGAGGCGCGCATCGCGGTGGCGCACGGCCAGATGCACGAGCGCGAGCTGGAGCGCGTCATGCGTGACTTCGTCTCGCGCCGCGACAACATCCTGCTGTGCACGACCATCATCGAGACCGGCATCGACGTGCCGACCGCGAACACCATCCTGATCCACCGTTCCGACAAGTTCGGGCTGGCGCAGCTGCACCAGCTGCGCGGCCGCGTCGGGCGTTCGCACCACCAGGCCTATGCCTACCTGCTGGTGCAGGATGTCGACGGCCTGACCAAGCAGGCGCAGCGCCGGCTGGAAGCGATCCAGCAGATGGAGGAACTGGGCTCGGGCTTCTACCTGGCCATGCACGACCTGGAAATCCGCGGCGCCGGCGAGGTGCTGGGCGACAAGCAGTCGGGCGAGATCCACGAAATCGGCTTCCAGCTCTACACCGACATGCTCAACCACGCGGTCAAGGCGCTGAAGGCCGGCAAGGAGCCCGACCTGATGGCGCCGCTGGCCGCAACCACCGAAATCAACCTCGGCACGCCGGCGCTGCTGCCCAACGACTACTGCGGGGATGTGCACGAACGCCTGTCGCTGTACAAGCGCCTGGCCAACTGCGAGACCGCCGAGCGTGTCGACGATATCCAGGAAGAACTGATCGACCGCTTCGGCAGGCTGCCGGCGCAGGCGCAGGCGCTGGTGGAAACGCACCGGCTGCGCATCGCCGCGGCGCCGCTGGGCGTGCGCAAGATCGATGCAGGCGAGGCCACCATCAGCGTGCAGTTCGTGCCCAATCCGCCAATCGATGCCATGCGCATCATCGACCTGGTGCAGAAGAACCGGCATATCAAGCTGGCCGGGCAGGACAAGTTGCGCATCGAGGCCAAGATGCCGGACGTGACGGTGCGCGCGCAGACGATCAAGCATACGCTGCGACAACTGGCGTAAAGCTGCCGGGGCGGGTGTCATGCGCCGCTTGCATGGACTCGACATGCGACCGGGTGTAGCATCGGACTCTTGATCGGTTAGTGATAGCGCCCCATGCCAGCCCAAGCCGCCGCCCCGAACCAGACCGCAGGCCAGACCGCCAATGACCACGCCGCGCGAGGCAGCGCGCTCGAATGGATCCAGCGGCTGGTCGCGTACGACACCACCAGCCGCCACTCCAACCTCGGCCTGATCGAGACCGTACGCGACCACTTCCTGGCCAAGGGCTTGAAGCCGCATCTGAGCTACAACCCGCAGCAGGACAAGGCCAATCTCTTTGTCACGGTGCCCGCGGCCAGTGGCGACACCAACGGCGGCATCGTGCTGTCGGGCCACACCGACGTGGTGCCGGTGGACGGCCAGAACTGGACCACCGATCCGTTCAAGGCGACGATCCGCGACGGCAAGCTGTATGGCCGCGGCACCTGCGACATGAAGGGCTTCATCGGCACCAGCCTGTCGCTGCTGCCGGCCATCCTCGACGCAAGGCTGCGCGAGCCGGTGCACTACGCCCTCTCCTTCGATGAAGAGATCGGCTGCATGGGCGCGCCGTACCTGCTGGCCGAACTGCGCGACCGCGGCGTGACGCCCGGCGGCTGCATCGTCGGCGAGCCGACCAGCATGCGCGTGATCGTCGCGCACAAGGGCATCAACGCCTACCGCTGCTGCGTCCGGGGCCAGGCCGCGCACTCGTCGCTGACGCCGCGCGGCGTCAATGCCATCGAATACGCGGCGCGGCTGATCTGCTTCATCCGCGATATCGCCGATGAATTCAAGGCCAACGGCCCTTACGACCAGGCCTTCGACGTGCCCTATACCACCGCGCAGACCGGCACGATCCAGGGCGGGATCGCGCTCAACACCATCCCGGCGCTGTGCGAGTTCGTGTTCGAGTTCCGCAATTTGCCCGGGGTGGACCCGGAAGCGATCTACGCGCGGATCCATGCGTATGCCAACGATGTGCTGCTGCCGAAGATGCGCGCCGAGCATGCCGATGCCGACCTGACGCTGAGCAAGATCGCCGCCGCGCCGTCGCTGGACGTTGCCGAGCAGGCCGCGATCACGCAGCTGGTGCGGGCACTGACGGCGGATCGCGAGACCAACAAGGTCGCCTATGGCACCGAGGCCGGCCTGTTCCAGCGTGCCGGCATTCCGGCGGTGGTGTGTGGGCCTGGCGATATCCAGCAGGCGCACAAGCCGGATGAGTATGTCGCGCTGGAGCAGCTGGCGGCGTGCGAAGGGTTCTTGCATAAGGTGGTGGATAGCCTGCGGGTTACGGCCTGATTTGGTCCACAGCGGCTTTGTTGTCCGCACTGCGTCGATACGCTGGCCCTCACCCCAACCCTCTCCCGCAAGCGGGAGAGGGAGCACGGCCTCGGCGTTCGACAGTATCGTAGTCATCCCCTCCCGCTTGTTTGCTCCCCTCTCCCGCCTGCGGGAGAGGGGCGGGGGTGAGGGCCGGAGCCTGCAGTACTCCAGCGCCCCACTCACCAAGCAGCCAACCACTCTGCCAGCATCAAACCAACAATAACGAAGGAGATCCTGCATGGCCGTCCGTTCCACCGCATCCCGTTCCACCGTCCGCATTGCTTTCGCCAGCCTCGCACTCGCGGCCGGCCTGCTCTGCAACCCCGCGCAGGCACAGACCACGCCTGCCCCGGCCGGCGCCGCCACCGACGCCCTCCACGCCCTCCACGCCCTCCACGCCCAGATCGAAACCCGCGCCAAGGCTGTCGAAGCCCGGCTGATCGCCTGGCGCCGCGACATCCACCAGCATCCGGAACTCGGCAACTACGAGACCCGTACCGCGAAGCTGGTCGCGGACCACCTGCGCAAGCTCGGCATGGAAGTGAAAACCGGCGTGGCCAAGACCGGCGTGGTGGGCGTGCTCAAGGGCGGCAAGCCCGGCCCGGTGGTTGCGCTGCGCGCCGACATGGACGCGCTGCCGGTAAAGGAACGCGTCGACGTGCCGTTTGCGTCGAAGGCCAAGGGCCAGTACCTCGGCAAGGAAGTCGACGTGATGCACGCCTGCGGCCATGACACGCACGTGGCGATTTTGATGGCCACGGCGGAAGTGCTCGCCGGCATGAAGGACCAGTTGCCCGGCACGGTCAAGTTCATCTTCCAGCCGGCCGAGGAAAGCCCGGCGGACTTCGAACCCAACGGCTCGAACATGTGGGGCGCCAAGCAGATGGTGTCCGAGGGCGTGCTGGACAATCCGAAGGTCGATGCGATCTTCGGCCTGCATGTCAGCAGCGGCATCGAATCCGGCAAGCTTGGCTGGCGCAGCGGCGCGTCGATGGCCGCGGCGGACCAGTTCTGGATCGACGTCAAAGGCCGCCAGACCCATGGCGCGCGCCCGTGGGGCGGCATCGATCCGATCGTGGTGGCATCGCAGATCGTGATGGGGCTGCAGACCATCCAGAGCCGCCAGGTCAATGCCATGCTGGAGCCGTCGGTGATTACCGTGGGCACCATCCACGGCGGCAACCGCATGAACATCGTGCCGGAGAAGGTCGAGATGATGGGCACCATCCGCACTTATGATGAAGGCATGAAGAAGGACATCCATGCCCGCATGAAGCGCACCACCGAGGCCATCGCCACCAGTGCCGGGGCGGAAGCCAGTTTCCGCGTGGTCGAGCTGTATAACGCGACCATCAACCAGCCGGCGCTGACCGACCAGATGGCGCCCACGCTCAGGCGCGTGGCCGGCGAAGGCAACTGGATGATCACGCCCAAGGCAACGGCGTCGGAAGACTTTTCGTTCTACCAGGAGAAGGTGCCCGGCCTGTTCTTCAACCTGGGGGTGACGCCGAAGGGCCAGGATGTGACCAAGGCGCCCTCCAATCACTCACCCGAGTTCTATGTGGACGAGCCGGCGCTGATCAACGGCGTGCGCGCGCTGTCCAACCTGACGGTGGACTACATGCTGATGGCACAGCGCTGAGCGCGCTGCAAGTTGGCCGGGGCGGCTACAATAGCGGTTTTTCCGCCTCGCCGCCCTGCTTCCCTGCCCTGAGGCGCGCCCGATCCTCGCCTGTCATGCCCCTGATTCTCCAGAGCACCGCCCCGCTTTCCGCCGCCGACCTCGACACCGTCCGGTCCCTCGCCCGCGCCTCCGAACTGGTGCTGCGCAGCGCCACCGTGGCCGCCGCCGAGGACTGCGCGCCGCTGACGCCGGCGCTGCGCGATGCGCTGGACGATTTCTGCGGTCCGCGCGCGATCGACTGGGCCGTGGTTCCGGCCGGCAGCAAGCTGTCGGACTTCCGGCTGGTGGCAATGGACATGGACTCGACGCTGATCACGATCGAGTGCATCGACGAGATCGCCGACTTCTGCGGCCTCAAGGCCGAAGTCTCCGCCATCACCGAAGCGGCGATGCGCGGCGAGATCACCGACTTCAACGAAAGCCTGCGACGCCGCGTGGCGCTGCTCAAGGGGCTGGACGCCAGCGTGCTCGACCGCGTCTACGCGGAGCGCCTGCGCCTGTCGCCCGGCGCCGAGCGCATGCTGCAGGCCGTCCAGGCGCTGGGCATCAAGACGCTGCTGGTGTCGGGCGGTTTCGTCCACTTCACCGACCAGCTCAAGCCACGCCTGAAGCTGGACTTCACCCGCGCCAATACGCTGGAGATCGTCGACGGCAAGCTGACCGGCAACGTGGTCGGCGAAATCGTCAACGCCGACGTCAAGGCCCGCACCGTGCAGGAAGTCTGCGCGCAGATCGGCGCCACGCCGGACCAGGCCATCGTCATGGGCGACGGCTCCAACGACCTCAAGATGATGGCGGTAGCCGGCCTGTCGGTGGCCTTCCGGGCCAAGCCCGTAGTGCGCGCGCAGGCCAGCGTGGCGTTCAATCACGTCGGGCTGGACGGACTGCTGGAACTGTTCCCGCACTGAAACGCTGAGCGCTGCCGGCGGCGTTCGGCTGGGGCGTTGCCGATCGGGTCGGCCTGAATTGCGGCGGATGCGCCGCATTTTGATTTGGCGCTCCAACATTCCGCTTGCAGCAACAAATGCGAATCATTATCATTAATGTTTTGATTCGCTAACATTTCCCCTCATGCAAGTTCTGGCCGTTTTCCTGGGCCTGGCGGCGGCTGCCTGCCTGTACCTGGCTGCGCCTAACCAGGTCCTGCTGCCACCCGGACGCGGTTCGCAGCCGCGCGTATTCGGCTGGCTTGGCCTGGCGCTGGTGATCGCCAGCACCTGGCTGTGGAGCATGACCGACGGATGGCCGGTGGCGATCGCGGCCAGCCTGACGACGGTGCCGTGCGCGCTGTCGGCCTGGCCCCTCGTCGGCACCTATGTCCACCGCAAGCGCCTGGCGGCGGCACAGGGCCAGAGAGGGCAACGGGCATGAACGCTGTCACCGATACCATGGGCACCAAGTGGCTGGCTGGCACCCTGCTCGGCCTGCCCCTCGCCGTGGCGCTATGCACGCTTTCGATCCTTTGGCTGCCCGGTGGCTGGGAAACCGGCATCGTCGCGGCTGTCGTCGCCTGCTTGCCGGTGTGGGTGACGATCATCAGCTGCAGCCTGCTGTTCCGCACCAGCCGCTCGGCCTGGCTGTGGCTGTGCGGCGCCAACCTGCTCTGTTTCGGCGCGCTCTGGGCGCTGCGCCTGGCAGGCCTCGCCCCGGCCGCCCTGCCCGTCTCCTGAGAATGCCATCATGAAAACCGCAACCCTGCGCCTGTACCAGACGCTGCATACCTGGGTCGGCCTGATGGCCGGCTGGGCCCTGTTTATCGCCTTCTTTGCCGGCGCTGTGACCGTGTTCCACCACGAGCTGCATGTCTGGCAGTCGCCCACGCGCCTGAAGGGCAACGCGCCGGTCGAAGCCAAGACCGACCCGGCAGCGGTCGACCGCTTCATGCACAAGCTGGTCGTGCTCCACCCTGAGGCCGCCGCCAGCGCCTATGTGATCATGCCGTCCGAAGGCGAGCCCAATATCGCCGCCTACTGGCAGGACAAGGCCGGCGAATGGCAGATGACCACCGACGCGCGCCTGGCCGGCGACGCCGCGATGCAGCGCGACACCTCGCGCGACCAGGTGATCGGTGAACTCTCGGCGTTCCTGAACAGCCTGCACTATTCGCTCGGCATTCCGGTCGGCGGGATCTACTTCATGGGCGCGATCTCGGTGCTGTACGGGCTGGCGCTGGTGTCGGGCGTGCTGCTGCACCTGCCGCGCCTCAAGAAGGACCTGTTCGCGGTGCGTCCGGGCCGCAACCTCAAGCGCTTCTGGATGGATGCGCACAATGTGTTGGGACTGTTCAGCCTGCCCTTCCACCTGGTCTTTGCCATCACCGGCGCGCTGTTCTGCCTGTCGCTGGTGCTGATGATGGTGTTCAACACGCTGACCTTCGACGGCCGCCTGTTCGAAGCCGTGCCGCGCGCCACCACCGCGGTGCCGGAGGTGGCTGCCGCCGGCCGCGCGGTGCCGACGATGCCGGCCGAGACCCTGGTGCGGATCGCGCAACAGCATGGCGGCGAACGCTTCACTCCGGAATCGTTCCGCTTCCAGCGCTTCGGCGACGCCAATGCGGTGGTCGAAGTGCGCGGCACCAGCACCAAGGCGCTCGGGAATCTCGGCTCAGTCGGCATCCACGCCGCGCAGGGCGAGCCCAACGCGGGCCAGCTGACCGCCAACCAGACTGCCGGCGCGCGCGACAGCAATCACGGGCTGTACAGCGCGCTGTACGCGCTGCATTTCGGCACCTTTGGCGAGCTGCCGGTGCGGCTGGTCTACCTGCTGGCCGGCCTGGCGGGCGCGTTCCTGTTCTACTCGGGCAACCTGCTGTGGATCGAGTCGCGGCGCAAGCTGCGCCAGGCCGAACAGCCGCGCGTGCACCGCCTGCTGGCGCAGGCAACCGTCGGCGTCTGCATCGGCTGCTGCATCGGCGTGGCGCTGTGCTTCCCCGCAGCGCTGCTGTGGCCCGAACGCGCGGTGAGCTACACCTACTTTACGGTGTTCGGCATTGCCTGTGCGTGGGCATTGTTGCGCCCGCCGGTACGCGGGGCGATCGAGCTGCTATACGTGGCGGCGCTGGCGGCGCTGACCATACCGCTATCCAACGCCCTCCTGACCGGCGACCACCTGCTGCACAGCATCTCCAGCGGGCACTGGATCATCGCCGGCTTCGATATCGGCGCCATCGCGCTGGCGGCGGGCTTTGTCGCGCTCGCCCGCGCCACCCAGCGGCGTGCGCGCAGCGGACAGGCCGAGTCGGTCTGGGCGATGCCGCGTGCCGCCGCGGCAACGGCCGCCGCCGGCGCCAAGCCGATGTCCAGCGCCGACGCCCGCTGAGCGGGAGCTCGCCTACACTACATGAGCCCCCAACCATCGAGCCCGACCGCCATGGAATCTACCTTCCACCAGTTTTCCGAACTGTTCGCACAACTCGGCCTGGCCTCCGATGAAGCCAGCATCCGCAGCTTCATCGACCAGCATGCGCCGCTGCCAGATGATGTGGAACTGGCGGAGGCGCCATTCTGGACGCCGGCCCAGTCCGCGCTCCTGCACGACGAACTGCTTGACGACGCCGACTGGGCCGAAGTGGTCGACCAGCTCAACCTGGCGCTGCGCAAGCCTGCCTGAAACGGCGCGGGGCACCTGCGCGCCCCGCCGCCTGCTTGCATCCCTTAGACCGCACCCAGCTTCGCCTCCATCGCCTGCCGCAGGTCGGCGATCAGGTCGCGCGTGTCTTCGAGGCCGATATAGAGCCGCACGAGTTCGCCGGTGTCCTGCCAGCCGGCCGGCGGCCAGGTGCCTGCCGGGCGCATGCCCTGCACGTGATAAGGCACGGCCAGGCTGTGCGCGCCGCCCCACGACCAGCCAATCGCGAACAACTGCAGCGCTTCGACAAAGGCATCGACCTGCTGGCGCGAGTAGCGCGCGCGCAGGATGATGGCGAACAGGCCGGTGGCGCCGGTAAAGTCGCGCCGCCAGTTGGCATGGCCCAGGCAGTCGGGCAGCGCGGGATGCAGCACGCGCGCCACCTCGGGCCGCTGGCGCAGCCATTCTGCGACTTCGCGCGCGCCGCGGTCGTGCGCCGCCAGCCGCACCGGCAGGCTCGGCAGCCCGCGCAGCACCAGGTGGCAGTCATCGGCGGACACGCCCCAGCCCATCAGCATGCGGGTGCGCCGCAGTCGGGCATGCAGCGCATCGTCGCGCGTCATCACGGCGCCCATCAGCACATCGCTGCCGCCTGACTGGTACTTGGTCAGCGCCTGTACCGAGATATCGATGCCCTTGTCGAAGGGTTGGAAGTAGACGCCGCCCGACCAGGTGTTGTCGATCGCCGTCAGCACGCCATGCGCCTGCGCGGCGGCGACGATGGCATCGGTGTCCGCCACTTCCATCGTCACCGAACCCGGCGATTCCATCCAGATCAGGCGCGTCTCGGGACGGATCATTGCGGCCATGCCGGCGGCGTCCATCGGGTCGTAGTAGCGCACCGACACGCCGTAGTCGCGCGCCAGCCACTCGCCATGGTCGCGGTTGGGGCCGTAGACGTTGTCCGGCACCAGCACGTCGCCGCCGCTCTTCAGCAGCGCGAAGTAGACCAGCGAAATTGCCGCCAGCCCAGATGGCAGCAACAAGGTATGGCGCGCGCCTTCGATCAGCGCCAGGTGCTGGCACAGCGCCTCGCTGGTCGGGGTGGCGTGCAGGCCGTAGCGCCAGTAAGTGGTGGCACCGTCGCCCTGCGCACGCAGTTCGGCCAGGTTGCGGAAGACCACGGTCGAGCCGCGGTGGGTGGCGGGCGAGAACGAGGCAAAGCCGGGCGCGATGTCCAGCTCAGGCTGGACCGCGACGGTCTGCAGGTAATGGGGGCGGGATACGGGCTTGTCGGGCTTGTCGGACGGCGAATCGGACACGGCAGATTCCTTGCTGGCTACTAGCGACTGCTGGCCGGCGCTTCCGCGATGCCAAGCAGGCATCACGCTGTCCGGCCAGGAATGAGAATCGGTGAGCCTTCGAGCTTACCAGCAAATGCCGGCCGCGCCACCGGGAACGGTGGCGGTCCGCTTGTCACGCGGAAAATGCTGCCGGATTACCAGCCCGAGATCGACGACTTGGGCGGCGGCGGTGCGTAGGTGACGCCACTGTTGGGCGTCATGTCGAACGGCGGGATGACCAGCACGCCCAGCGGGCGGATAAGGAACGGCAGCACGATGGCGGGGTTGAAGGCATCGGTCCAGGTGCCGCGCACGGCGCCGCTGGCGTCGATGTTGCCTTCCCAGTTGCCGGTTACGCGCGTACCGTCGTCGGACTCTTCCATCAGGAAAGCGCCGTTTTCCCATTCGCCGGCGAGCAGGCGCACACCGGCGCCGCGGCCGGTGTATTCGCCGCGCACGCTGTCGCGCTCGTCGGGCTTGGGGCCGAGCCGCAGCCGCACGGGCTGGTCGCCGACCTTGCCGACATAGACGGGAAGCTTTGCGTACTCCGGCCGGGGTGCCAGCGGCCTGGCAGTTGTGGTGGACAGTGCGTTGCCTCGCCGCGCCTCGCCATCGCGGATGGCCTGGTTGATACCCAGGCCTTCGCCGCCTCGCGATACCGCCCCAACCGGGCCGGTCGACAACTCGGTCGCCGGTGCGGCTTGCGCCGTGCCCGCCAGGGCGAGCACGGCAGCCAGCGCCGGGATAAACGCAGGGATAAACGTTTTCAGCAGCACACGGCGCAAGGCAAGCCTCAGATCCGTTCGAAGATGGCGGCGATGCCCTGCCCGCCGCCGATGCACATCGTCACCAGCGCGTAGCGACCTTGCACCCGTTGCAACTCGTACAGTGCCTTGACCGTGATCAGCGCGCCGGTGGCACCGATCGGGTGGCCCAGCGAGATGCCCGAGCCGTTCGGGTTGACCTTGGCCGGATCCAGGCCCAGGGCCTTGGTCACGGCGCAAGCCTGCGCGGCGAAGGCTTCGTTGGCTTCGATCACGTCCAGGTCCGACACCTGCAGGCCGGCACGTTCCAACGCGATCCTGGTCGCCGGCACGGGGCCAATGCCCATGGTCTTCGGATCGACGCCGGCATGGCCGTACGACACCAGGCGCGCCAGCGGCTTCAGGCCGCGGCGCTCGGCCTCGGCACGCTCCATCATCACCACTGCGGCGGCGGCGTCGTTCAGGCCCGAGGCATTGCCGGCCGTGACCGTACCGTTTTCCTTGACGAAGACCGGCTTGAGCTTGGTCATGTCGTCCATGGTGGCGTCATGGCGCACATGCTCGTCGGTGTCGAAGGTAACTTCGCCCTTGCGGCCCTTGCTCACCACCGGGACGATCTGGTCCTTGAAGTAGCCAGCCTTGATCGCGGCGGACGCGCGGCGGTGCGATTCCAGTGCGGCCTCGTCCTGCTGCGTGCGCGAGATGTCGTATTCCTTGGCCACATTCTCGGCAGTTACGCCCATGTGGATGCGGTGGAACGGGTCGTGCAGCGCGCCCAGCATCATGTCGACCAGGCCGGCATCGCCCATGCGAGCGCCCCAGCGGGCCGCCGGCGCCAGGTACGGGGCGCGGCTCATGCTTTCGGCACCGCCGCCGATGGCCACGTTGGCATCACCCAGCAGGATGGTCTGCGCGGCGCTGACGATGGCCTGCAGACCCGAGCCGCACAGGCGGTTCACGGTCAGCGCCGGCGCGTTGGTCGAGACACCACCGTTGACCGCGGCAACGCGGCCCAGGTACATGTCGCGCGGCTCGGTCTGGATCACGTTGCCGAACACCACGTGGCCGACGTCGTCGCCGGACACCTGCGCACGGGCCAGCGCCTCGCGCACGACCAGCGCGCCAAGTTCTGCCGGCGCCACGTCCTTCAAGCTGCCACCAAAGGTTCCGATCGCGGTACGGACACCGCTCACCACTACGACTTCACGCGTCATGACTTGTCTCCAGGAGGTATGTTGCACCGCACAGTATAGCGGCGCATCCGCCAAAACGAACGATCGTACTTTTACCTAATCGCCGCCGCGCCGGCCTCGTCCGACAGGACTAGCTCAGGCCTCGCCCCACAGGTCGTGGCCGTCGGCGCCGGTGATCTTCACGTCGACGAACTCGCCCGCACGGTAGCGCTGCGAGGTACGTTCCGGCGGCGCAATGTAGACCAGGCCGTCGATCTCCGGCGCATCCGCCGACGAACGGCCGATGCCGCCGTCCTGGTTGACCTCGTCGACCAGCACGCGCAGGGTCTGGCCGACCTTGCGCTGCAGGCGGCGCGCGGACACTTCCTCGGCCACTTCCATGAAGCGGGCGCGGCGTTCCTCGCGCACCTCGTCGGGCAGTGCGCCCGGCAGGTCGTTGGCCGTGGCACCCTCTACCGGCGAGTATGCAAAGCAGCCGACGCGGTCCAGTTCGGCCTCGGCGATAAAGTCCAGCAGCGTCTGGAACTCGGCCTCGGTCTCCCCGGGGAAACCGGCGATAAACGTGCTGCGGATGGTCAGCTCAGGGCAGATCTCGCGCCAGGCGCGGATGCGATCCATGGTCTTTTCGGCGTTGGCGGGGCGCTTCATGCGCTTGAGCACGTCCGGGTGGGCGTGCTGCAGCGGCACGTCCAGGTACGGCAGCACATGGCCCTGCGACATCAGCGGGATGATCTCGTCGACGTGCGGGTACGGGTAGACGTAGTGCAGGCGCACCCAGGCGCCGTACTGTGCGGCCAGCTCGCCCAGCGCCGCCACCAGCTCGGTCATGCGGGTCTTGAGCGGGCGGCCGTCCCAGAAGCCGGTGCGGTACTTGACGTCGACGCCATAGGCACTGGTGTCCTGCGAGATCACCAGCAGTTCCTTGACGCCGGCCTTGAACAGGTTTTCGGCCTCCAGCATGACCTCGGCCACCGGGCGCGAGACCAGGTCGCCGCGCATCGACGGGATGATGCAGAACGAGCAGCGGTGGTTGCAACCCTCGGAAATCTTCAGGTAGGCGTAGTGCTTGGGCGTCAGCTTGATGCCGGCGGCCGGTACCAGGTCGGTGAACGGGTCATGCGGCTTCGGCAGGTGTGTGTGCACGGCCTGCATCACCTCGCCCAGCGCATGCGGACCCGTCACGGCCAGCACCTTGGGGTGCACCGACGACACGATGTCGTGCCCCGCCGCATCCTTCTTGGCGCCGAGGCAGCCGGTCACGATGACCTTGCCGTTCTCGGTCAGCGCCTCGCCGATGGCGTCCAGGCTTTCCTGCACGGCCTCGTCGATAAAGCCGCAGGTATTGACCACCACCAGGTCGGCGCCGTCATAGGTGCCGCTGATGGCATAGCCCTCGGCGCGGAGCTGGGTGATGATCTGCTCGGAGTCGACCAGGGCCTTGGGACAGCCAAGCGAAACGAAACCCACGCGCGGATTATGATCTTTCGGGGTCGTTGATTCTGAAGGGTTTTTCACGGTGCGATACGAATGTGGGGCAGGCGCGGCGGAGTATATCCGGTTATCGCGCGGGCGATCGGGCGCCAGGCGATGCAGGCCAATCGTGTATTTTACCCGTTTGCCATGCTTTGCCGGCGCCTGACGCCACACTTGTCCGCCAGGTCAGCGGCGGGCTTGGTCAGTCAGGAATCGGAGAGGCGCCGGGGATACTTGGCAGCAGTCGCGCGATCTCGGCCGAATCGTGCATGCGCCGGATCGCGGCATGCAGTTCGCCGGCCTGTGGCCAGGTCCGCTTCAGGTAGCTGAGCCACAGCTTGACCCGCCCATGCTCATGGCAGGACGAGATCCGTTCGTGCAGCTTCTTCAGGTAAAGCGAGATCTGGCCCAGGACCAGCGGCCATTCGGCGGCGGACGGCGTGTTCGCCATCTGCCCGCGGATGCGCTGGGCCAGGAAAGGATCGGAGACGGCGCCACGCCCGATCATCACATCGTCGCAGCCGGTCACTGCGCGACAGCGCTCCCAGTCGGCGACGGTCCAGACCTCGCCGTTGGCAATGACCGGAGTGTCGATGGCCTCAGCGATCCGCGCGATCCACTCCCAATGCGCAGGCGGGCGGTAACCATCGTCGCGCGTGCGGGCATGCACCACCAGCGACGCCGCCCCACCCTCCGCCAGCGCGGCGGCGCAGTCCAGCGCAAGTGCGGTATCGGAAATGCCCAGCCGCATCTTGGCGGTCACGGCAATATGCGCCGGCACCGCGGCGCGCACGGCGGCAACGATGCGGTTCAGCAGTTCAGGTTGCCCGAGCAGCATGGCGCCGCCGCCATGCCGGTTGACCACCTTCGCCGGACAACCGAAGTTCAGGTCGATGCCATGCGGCGACAAGCTCGCGGCATAGGCCGCATTGCGCGCCAGCCATTCGGGGTCGCTGCCCAGCAGCTGGATCACCATTGGGGTACCGCTGTTGGTGTAACCGCCCTGCAGGGTTTCGGGCGTATCCCGCTCATAGACACGCGCGGGAAGCAGCGAGCCCGTCACCCGGACAAACTCCGACACGCAGCCATCGTAGCCGCCCAGGCCGGTCAGCACGTCGCGCAATACATAGTCCGCAAGCCCCTCCATCGGAGCGAGGAATAGCCGGCTCATATTCAGGAGTGCGCCTGACGGCGCGCACCGGCTTGGCGGGCACGCAAATGGCAATGACGGTGGGTTCTGGAAGGCATCGGGATTCGCGCTTTGCAGGCGAGTCCGCAAAATGAGCCGCCAGTTCAGGAGGGACGCATTTTACCTGCTTTGGGGGATGCGTCGCTTGTCGAACGGAGAACGGCGGAGCATGCATGCAAGTGGCGGACCAGGCGGCCCGCCACTGATAACCCTTACTTCTTGTCCGGCTGGTTGAACGGGAACGTCCCGAACATATTTTTGGCCTGGTTCTGCATTTGTTCCTGCATCTGCACGAACAGATTCTTGCTCTGCTCAATGTAGTTGCTCATCATCCCCTGCATCATCGGGCCCTGCATGTTCATGAACTGCGACCACATGTCGGGGCTGAAAGCTTCGCCGGAATACAGACCCTTGGAATTCTCGGCCAGCTTGCTCTGGATATCGATAAAGGCCTGGATATTTTTTTCCAGGTAAGTACCCATCATGCCCTGCATGGCATGACCGTAGAACCGGATGATCTGCGACAGCATGGCACTGGAGAACATCGGCACGCCGCCGGTCTCTTCTTCAAGGATGATCTGCAGCAGGATGCTGCGGGTCAGTTCATCCCCCGACTTGGCGTCCACGACCTTGAATTCCTCGGAATCCATGACCAGCTGCTTGACGTCAGCCAAGGTGATATAGGTGCTGGTCTGGGTGTCGTAGAGCCTGCGGTTCGGATACTTCTTGATCAGTCGCTCTGCGCCTTTTTTGGTCGTGGCCATCGGTGCTCTGTCCTTGTGTCGTCGCTGATTGCGCGCTGCTGCACCGCATGGGGTGCAGTGCGCAAATCGGTACCGCCTGCGCCATCTGTGATTGTCGTCTCGGCTTGCTGCGGCCTGCTCGCGCGTGGCTGCGCGTTGCGGCTTCGCCACCTCGCCCCCGCGAGGGCCGCGCTGCACGACTATGGTGCTGGCTGCGCCGCTGCCCTGATTCTATGCCCAACAAAGCACTAAGAAAAGCGACCCAGCTTAAGGAAAACCCGGTAAGCCGGCGCCAGAACAGCAAATAAACCGCCGCGCAGAAACGATTCGCGGGCCATTGCGGCCCGCGAAAGAGACAGCGAAACGAAACCTCCGCCACCTTGTGCGCTGCGCTGGCTGCACCGCAAAATGCGGCCGCCGGCACGCTCGCCGATCACGCCGGCAGGTCAGCCCATGTGCAGGCCGCCGTTCAGCGAGAAGTCGGCGCCGGTGGAGAAACCGGACTCATCGGAAGACAGCCACGCGCAGATCGAAGCGATCTCGTCCGGCTCGCCCAGGCGCTTCACCGGGATCGTGCCGACGATCTTGTCGAGCACATCCTGGCGGATCGCCTTGACCATGTCGGTGGCGATATAGCCGGGCGAAACGGTGTTGACCGTCACGCCCTTGGTCGCCACTTCCTGCGCCAGCGCCATGGTGAAGCCGTGCAGGCCGGCCTTGGCGGTGGAGTAGTTGGTCTGGCCGAACTGGCCCTTCTGGCCGTTCACCGACGAGATGTTGACGATCCGGCCCCAGCCGCGGTCGGCCATGCCGTCGATCACCTGCTTGGTCACGTTGAACAGCGAGGTCAGGTTAGTGTCGATCACCGCATCCCAGTCGGCGCGGGTCATCTTGCGGAACACCACGTCGCGCGTGATGCCGGCGTTGTTGATCAGCACATCGACCTCGCCAACCTCGGCCTTGACCTTGTCGAAGGCTGCCTTGGTCGAATCCCAGTCAGCGACGTTGCCTTCCGAGGCAACGAAATCGAAACCGAGCGCCTTCTGCTGCTCGATCCATTTTTCACGGCGCGGCGAGTTGGGGCCGCAGCCGGCCACCACACGAAAGCCATCCTTGGCCAGGCGCTGGCAAATGGCGGTCCCGATGCCGCCCATGCCGCCGGTCACATACGCAATGCGCTGAGTCATGTCCACTCCTTGATTGGCTCTTCGTTTTCGTTGCCGGACCGCGAGGACCGCTGGCCCGGCCTACTGCTGATTTGTTGCCGCCTGGTTGCGGATCAGTTGCGCTCAACCGCCAGTGCCACGCCCATGCCGCCGCCGATGCAAAGCGAGGCCAGGCCCTTCTTGGCGTCACGGCGCTTCATCTCGTGCAGCAGCGTCACCAGGATACGGCAGCCCGATGCACCAATCGGGTGACCGATGGCGATGGCGCCACCGTTGACGTTGACCTTGGAGGTATCCCAGCCCATCTGCTGATGCACGGCCAGCGCCTGCGCGGCAAAGGCTTCGTTGATTTCCATCAGGTCGAGATCCTGCGGCGTCCAGCCGGCACGCGACAGCGCGCGCTTGGAAGCCGGCACCGGGCCCATGCCCATCACCTTCGGATCGACGCCTGCATTGGCGAAGCTCTTGATCGTGGCCAGCGGCGTCAGGCCCAGTTCCTTGGCCTTGGCGGCCGACATCACCACCACCGCGGCGGCGCCGTCGTTCAGGCCCGAGGCGTTTGCCGCGGTCACCGAGCCGGCCTTGTCGAAGGCGGGCTTCAGGCCGGACATGCTGTCCAGCGTGGCGCCCTGGCGGACAAACTCGTCGGTCTTGAACGCCACCGGGTCGCCCTTGCGCTGCGGGATCAGCACCGGCACGATCTCTTCGTCGAACTTGCCGGCCTTTTGCGCAGCCTCGGCCTTGTTCTGCGAGCCGACCGCGAACTCATCCTGAGCTTCGCGCGTGATGCCATATTCCTTGGCGACGTTCTCGGCGGTAATGCCCATGTGGTACTGGTTGTACACGTCCCACAGGCCGTCGACGATCATGGTATCGACCAGCTTGGTGTCACCCATGCGGAAGCCGTCGCGCGAGCCCGGCAGCACGTGCGGCGCAGCGCTCATGTTTTCCTGGCCGCCGGCCACCACGATCTCGGCGTCGCCGGAAGCGATGGCGTTGGCCGCCAGCATCACGGCCTTCAGGCCCGAGCCGCAAACCTTGTTGATGGTCATGGCCGGCACCATGGCCGGCAAGCCGGCCTTGATCGACGCCTGGCGCGCCGGGTTCTGGCCCGAGCCGGCGGTCAGCACCTGGCCCATGATGACTTCGCTGACTTGTTCCGGCTTGATGCCGGCGCGCTCCAGCGCCGCCTTGATGACCACGGCGCCCAGCTCCGGGGCCGGGATCTTGGCCAGCGATCCGCCAAATTTGCCTACTGCGGTACGGGCCGCGGAAACGATGACAACGTCAGTCATGGTGTAGTCCTTTCGATGGAAATGGAAAGCCTGCACGGCGGCCGGCGTCGCCAGTGTGGCGACTCGGCCTTCATGCAAGCGTCATGCCTTGGCTTTGACGTAACGCCCAGGCGCAGGTTCGATCACGGGGTAGCGCGCGTTGCCGTACTCGGCGGGCGCGGCGCGCTTGGCGCCGGCATGGCCGGCGAGCCATGCCATCCAGTCCGGCCACCAGCTGCCGTGGTGCTCGGTGGCACCGGCCAGCCATTGCTGCGGCGATGCCGGCAGCGAGTCATTGATCCAGTGGCTGCGCTTGTTCTTGGCCGGCGGGTTGATCACGCCGGCGATGTGCCCGGATGCGCCCAGCACGAAGCGCAGCTTGTTCTTCAGCAGCGCGGTCGAGGCATAGGCGGCGGTCCACGGCACGATATGGTCCTCGCGCGAGCCGTAGAGATACGTCGGTGTGTCGATGCTGCCCAGGTCGACCGGCACGTTGGCCACGGTCAGCTTGTTGGGCACCTTCAGTTCGTCCTGCAGGTAGGTGTGGCGCAGGTACCAGCAGTACCATGGGCCCGGCAGGTTGGTGGCGTCGCCGTTCCAGTACAGCAGGTCGAACGGCACCGGCGTGTTGCCCTTCAGGTAGTTGTCGACCACGTAGTTCCACACCAGGTCGTTCGGGCGCAGGAACGAGAACGTATTGGCCAGCTCCAGCCCGCGCAGCAGCGAGCACGGCGCGCCGGCAGCGCCACCCAGCGTGGCTTCGCGCAGCTGCACATGGGCTTCGTCGACGAACACGTCGAGGATGCCTGTATCGGCAAAATCGAGCAGCGTGGTCAGCAGCGTCAGGCTCGAGGCCGGCTGCTCGCCGCGCGCGGCCAGCACCGCCAGCGCGGTCGAGACAATGGTGCCGCCCACGCAGAAGCCCAGCACGTTGATCTGGTCCTGGCCGCCGATATCACGCGCGACCTCGATGGCGCGGATCGCACCGTGCTCGATGTAATCGTCCCAGGTTGCCGCCGCGAGGCTGGCATCGGGGTTGCGCCACGACACCAGGAACACCGTATGTCCCTGCTCCACCGCATGCCGCACCAGCGAGCTTTCCGGCTGCAGGTCGAGGATGTAGTACTTGTTGATGCACGGCGGCACCAGCAGCAGCGGCCGCGCGTGGACCTTGGCCGTCAGCGGATTGTATTGCAGCAGCTGGAAGAATTCGTTTTCATAGACCACGGCGCCTTCGGTCACGGCGACGTTGCGGCCGACCTCGAACGCGGTCTCGTCGGTCTGCGAGATCTTGCCGCGCGTCAGGTCTTCGAGCATGTTGCGCACGCCGGCGCGCAGCGATTCGCCGCCCGATTCGATCAACAGCCGCTGCGCTTCGGGGTTGGTGACCAGGAAATTGGCCGGCGACATCGCATCGACCCATTGCGAGATCGCAAAGCGGATGCGCTGGCGCGTCTTGGCGTCCGCCTCGACGGCGTCGGCGAGTTCCGTCATGGCGCGTGCGTTGAGCAGGTAGAACGCCGCCGCAAAGCGGTAAGGAACATTATTGCGCCACGCTTCGCCGGCAAAGCGCCGGTCATGCAGCGGCCCCGCGGCGTCGGGATTGCCCTCGGCCATGGCCTGCCACAGGGCTACGAAGTCGTTCATGTAGCGCTTCTGGATATCGCCCAGTTGCGCCGGGGCAATCTTCACGCCTGCGAGCGCGTCCAGGCCCGGAATGCCTGCGCCGGCCGCATGGCCGTTACCTTCTGTGCCCTGCCACTGGCGGGACCATTCCAGCCATGTGGCTGGATCGAATGGCCCCGGCGTGAACTTGAACGGTTGGGACTTGCCTTCCTGGGTGGAAGCTGCCGCACCTTTGCCGGTCGCCATGATGTGAATTGTCTCTCTGCCGTCACTATATGAACCGGCTCCGGGCGCTGCCCTGGCCGGCACTTTTGCATAGGGAGATGCTATCCGGATAGGCCCGGCGCGCGCCTCCCCGAATTGGGCAGGCTAGCCAGATCATTTCGCCGGAACCTCTGCCGCGCTCGCGCGGCGGGCTCCGCCCATCCCGATAGCAACTCCCTTTTTTACCGGTTACCGCGGCGCTCTGGCTGGCAACGCCATGCGGTATGCTTGCCGGCAAAAAACCTTGGAATCGTCAGCGATCCCGAGACATTTGAGGCCATTGTTGCCTTGCAACGCACGCGCTGTCAATGCGGAAATCCGTCCCGGGGCAGCGCGCTTCCCGACCTACCGGACGGTATGCCGCGCCTACCTCCGCCGAGGCTCCGCAGGATAGACGAGAAGGATGAAAATTTTATGTACATCGTGGCCATTGGCTGGCTCTATGTCGCGCTGATGATGGCGATCACCGAGCACACGGTGGTGGCGGGCGTCGCCACGTTCGTGTTCTATGGCCTGGCGCCGGTGGCGCTGGTGCTGTACATCCTGGGCACGCCCGCGCGGCGGCGGCGCAAAGCGCAAGCCGAGCGCGCCGCGCAGGCCGGCGCCAATGCGCCGCCGGCGGCGGAAACACCGCCGCAGAGAAAGGATTGATGCCTCAGTCGGCCAGCCAGGTCAGGCTGGCCATGCGGCCGGTCACGCCGTCGCGGCGATAGGAGTAGAAGCGCGCTGCATCGGTGACGGTGCAGGCGTCACCGCCATACACATCAGTGCAGCCGGCGCGTGCCAGCCGCGTGCGCGCGAGCGCATAAATGTCGGCGAGGTACTTGCCCGGGGCGCCGGCACGGAACGCCGCGGCAACAGCGGCCCGCTCGCCGGCAAGCGCCTGCGCCAGGAAGGCGTCGCGCACCTCGGCGCCGACTTCAAACGCATCCGGCCCGATGGCCGGCCCCAGCCACGCCAGCCAGCGCTGGCCCTGACCGCCGGCCGCGGCCTGCATGCGTGCCAGCGTGGCCTCGATGACGCCGTTGCACAGCCCACGCCAGCCGGCGTGCGCAGCGCCCACCACCGTACCTTGCGCATCGCACAGCAGGACCGGCAGGCAGTCCGCCGTCATCACGGCGCAGACATGGCCCGGTGCGATCGCGACGCTGGCATCGGCCTGCGGGGCGGGATCCTTTGCACCGGCCACGTGGTCGGCCGTGACCACGGCGCAGCCATGCACCTGGTCAAGCCACCGCGGCATCGACGGCAGGTGCGCCGCCAGGCGTTGGCGATTGCGCGCGACGTCCGACGGGTCGTCACCGACATGCGTGCCCAGGTTGAGGCCGCCCGGCGCGCCGCCGGCAAGCCCGTACGGCCCCTGGCTGACGCCGCCAAGGCGTGTGGTCGAGAGCGCGCGCACGCGCGCCGGCGACGGCCAGTCGGGCACCAGCCACTGGGAATCAGGCGTCGCGCTCATCGTGTTCATCGTCGTCACCATCCTCGTCACCGTCCTCGTCAGCGTCCTCGTCACCCCGGCCGGCATATTCCCAGTGCGCTTCACCGCCCTCCCACACTTCGTCCCAGGCCTCTTCTTCGTCCTCGTCCTGCGCGCTTTCGAAGTCGAGCGCATCGACCAGCGCCTGCAGGTCTGCCGGCGGCTGCGCGGTCCACGACATGTTGCGTCCGGTAGCCGGATGCACCAGCCCGAGCTTGTGCGCATGCAGCGCCTGGCGCTCGAACGGCACCGGCAGCGGCACGCGGATCGCCGGACGCTGGCCGCGCTGCGTCGCGCGGAAGTAGACCGGATCGCCCACCAGCGGATGGCCGATCGATTCAAAGTGCACGCGGATCTGGTGCGTGCGCCCGGTCTCGAGCTTGCACATCACCATCGAGACAAAGCTGCGGCCCAGCGGCACCGTGGCCAGCGTGCGGAAATGCGTGCGCGAGGGCTTGCCGCTGGCCGTGTGAACGACCGCCATGCGTGTGCGTTCGCGCGCGTCGCGGCCGATCGGCGCATCGATGGTGCCCTCGTCGTAAGTGCGGCCCCAGACCAGCGCAATGTACGTGCGCTTGACCGTGCGCGCCTGCAACTGGCGCACCAGGTCAGTCTGCGCGGTCAGCGTGCGCGCGACCACCATCAAGCCGGAAGTTTCCTTGTCGAGCCGGTGCACGATGCCCGCGCGCGGCAGCGCAGCGGCGGCCGGGTCGCGATGCAGCAGCCCGTTGAGCACGGTGCCGCTCCAGTTGCCGGCGGCCGGATGCACCACCAGCCCGGCGGGCTTGTTGATGACCAGCAGCGTGCCATCTTCATAGACCACGTCCAGCGGCACATCCTCCGGCGCAAAGGCAGAGGATTCGGGCGCGGCCTGCGGCTGCACCTCGATGCGGTTGCCCATCTGCACGGCATCGCGCGGGCGGCGCACCTGTCCGTCGACGCGCACCGCGCCGCTTTCGATCCACTGCTGCAGCCGGCTGCGCGAAAATTCGCTGAAGTGACGCGCCAGCAATTTGTCGAGACGTTCGCCATGCGCCGCACTGTCCACCTCCAGGGACAGCATCACGCCCGCCTCGGCGCCTGGCGCGGCATTGGCCGGCACGGCATCGGCAAGGTCTTCGAACTCCTCGGAATCAGCCACGGCTGCGGCGGCGCGCACCTGTTCGGGTGGCAGTCCTCCCACCCCTGCGCCCGGTCGGGCTTGAGGTTGAGGGCTTGGGCTATAATGCTTGACGCTATTTTTTTTCATCCGGGATACGATTGCCCATGCAATTGCAGAGCATGAAACGCGCGCCGTGGCGCGCGACAATTGGAGCGGTTCTGCTCGCAGGCAGCTGCGTCATGCTGTCGGCATGCGGCCTGCTGGCGGACCAGCCCGACGAGACCGCCGGCTGGTCGGCCAACAAATTATATTCGGAAGCCAAGGACGCACTGGATGGCGGCGACTACACACGCGCCGTCAAGCTCTACGAAAAGCTCGAAGGCCGCTATCCGTTCGGCCGCTATGCGCAGCAGGCGCAGATCGACACCGCCTACGCCAACTACAAGGACGGCGAGACGGCCGCCGCGCTGGCCGCGGTGGACCGCTTTATCCAACTGCACCCGAACCACCCCAACATCGATTACGCCTACTACCTCAAGGGGCTGATCAACTTCAACGACAACCTCGGCTGGCTGGGCCGCTTCTCGGGCCAGGACCTGAGCGAGCGCGACCCCAAGGCCGCGCGCGCCGCCTACGACGCGTTCAATACGCTGGTCACCAAGTACCCGGACAGCAAGTACACCGCCGACGCCGCGCTGCGCATGCAGTACATCGTCAACTCGCTGGCCCAGCATGAGGTGCATGCCGCGCGCTACTACTACAAGCGCGGCGCCTACCTGGCCGCGGTGAACCGCGCACAGCAGGCACTGAAGGACTATGACGGCGCGCCGGCCAACGAGGAAGCGCTGTACATCATGATCCGTTCGTACGATGCGATGGGCATGAAGGACCTGCGCGACGACACCGCCCGCGTGATGGAGAAGAACTTCCCGGAAAGCGACTTCATCAAGTACGGCGAGCGCCGCAAGGACAAGTCATGGTGGGAAGTGTTCTGAGCTTCGCCCACGCCCACCGGTGGCGATAAAAAACGGGACGTGTCGCAGGACCATCCCGTTTTTGTTTTCCAGGGGCGCCCTTCAGTCTTCCGCGCCCGCTTCCCCGGCGGGCGCTGCCTTGCCCTCGCCGCGCAGCGATTCCAGGAAGCGCACCGCCGTGGCTGCCTCGCGCGTACGTGTGAATGGCGGCAGGCTCTGCCAGATCTGGCGGCCATAGGGTTTCTCCACCAGCCGGGTGTCGAAGATGGCCAGCACGCCACGGTCGGACTCCGAGCGAATCAACCGCCCCGCGCCCTGCTTCAGCGTGATCACCGCGTGCGGCAGCTGGTGCACGGCAAACGGGCTCAGTCCCTTCTTCTGCAGCACTTCCATGCGCGCGGCCAGCACCGGGTCGTCCGGCGGCGCGAACGGCAGCTTGTCGATGATCACCAGCGACAGCGCCTCGCCACGCACGTCCACCCCTTCCCAGAAGCTCTGACTGCCAACCAGCACGGCGTTGCCCAGCTCGCGGAAGCGGTCGAGCAGCTCGGTACGGCTGGCCTGACCCTGCACCAGCAGCGGCAGGTTCAGGCCGCGCTCGGCGAAGGCATCATAGAGCAGGTCAGATGCGCGCTGCACCGCACGCAGCGTGGTGCACAGCAGGAAGGTTCGCCCGCCGGCCGCTTCGATCAGCGGCAGAGCCGCCTGCACCACGGCATCGGTGAACTGTGGCGACTGCGGCGCGGGCATTTCGCGCGGCACGTACAGCAGCCCCTGCTTCGCGTAGTCGAACGGGCTCGGCAGCGTCAGCGAACGATCCTTGTCCAGCCCAAGCTGGGCCGCATAGTGCGTAAAGTTGCCCTTGACCGACAGCGTGGCCGAGGTAAAGACCCACGCACGTGGATGGCCGCCGCGCTGGCGCGAGAAGATCGGCGCGATCGACAGCGGCGTGCGGTGCAGTTGCACGGTATGGGAAAACACTTCGACCCAGCGTACTGTTTCTGTGGGCGCCGGTGCCTGGGCTGCCGCGCCGCCCTCGCCGCCCTCGGCGCCCTCGCTTCCCTCGCCTGCCGGTGCGGCGGGCACGGGCGCGGCAACAACATCGCTGCGCCATGCCGCCAGCCGCTCGGCCAGCTCCAGCGCGCGCCGATGGCACTGCTGCAGCGATTCGGCGCGCTCCGCCTGGCTTTCCAGCATCTCGACGAAGGCGGACAGCGCCTCGTCCAGCGCATCGAGCGTTTCGTTGAAGGGCTCGGCAATGCGGCGATCGGCCTCGATCTGGCCCAGCGCCAGCCGCGCGTTGTCCTTGCCGAACGCGAGCCGCAAGTCGCGCGCGGCACGCTCCAGCGGCGCGCCCAGCGCGACCCAGTCGACCGCATCGCGCGCATGCGACAGGCCTTCGGCCACGGTGTCGCGGGCCAGTTCGAGCAGCTGGCTGGTCGACAGCGTCTCGCCGAAGAACAGCGTCGCGGTCTCGGGCAACTGGTGTGCCTCGTCGAAGATCACGGTGTTGGCGGCGGGCAGCAGTTCGGCCATGCCGGTATCGCGCAGCACCACATCGGCGAAGAACAGGTGATGGTTGACCACCACCACGTCGGCCTGCTGCGCTTCCTTGCGCGCGCGCATCACGAAGCAGTCCTTGTAGTACGGGCACTCCGAACCCAGGCAGTTGTCGCGCGTCGACGTCACCATCTGCCACACCGGCGCGTTCTCAGGCACGGCAGCCAGCTCGGCCTTGTCGCCGGTCTTGGTTTCCTTGACGAAGCGGCCGATGTCGCGCAGCCACGCGGCGTCCTGGCGCGATGCCAGCCGCCCGGCCGCCTGCGCGCGTTCCAGGTGATAGTGGCAGACGTAGTTGGCGCGGCCTTTGAGCAATGCCACCGAGACAGGCACCTTCAGCGCATGGCGCACCGTCGGGATATCGCGCAGGAACAGCTGGTCCTGCAGGTTCTTGGTGCCAGTGGACAGGATGACCTTGCCGCCCCACAGCATGGCCGGCACCAGGTAGGCGTAGGTCTTGCCGGTGCCCGTGCCGGCCTCGACGATCACGGTGTCGTTGGACGCGATCGCCTCGGCGACGGCGTCGGCCATCTTGTGCTGCGAAGCGCGCGGGCGGTAGCCCGGGATGGCCTGCGCCAGCGTGCCGGTATCGGCGAAGATGGCGCCAAGTTCGGCGCTGCGGCTGGCGCTGGCGTCGACGGCACTGGCGGCGCTCGCGGCGACGTCATGCAGGTCCGTTGCGTCGACCGCGCTGGCGTCGTCTTGCTCGGGGGAATCGGAAAGGTCGGACAAGGTGGGGGAATACTTTGTGTAAGCCGCCGGTCGGTCGCCGGCGGCATTTGGTGCGGCGGCCCGGATGCTCAGGCCGGCACGTCGGGTTCCAGCTGCAACTGCAGCAGCGTGATGGCGTCCTTCAGCTTCAGTCGGCGCTTCTTCAGGCGGCGCAGTTGCAGCTCGTCATGGACGACATCGCTGGTGAGCCGGTCGATCAGGAAGTCCAGGTCGCGGTGCTCGATCTGCAACTCCATGATGCGCCGCTCCAGGGTATTCAGGTTGCTGTCCATGTGCGCCTCCGCTGTACGGTCACACTGCGATCGGCTCAGAAGCCGAACGGGCGCGGCGCCGACGCCTGGCCCTGCTGTTCCTTGGCCTTGGCGCGCCGCTCTTCCAGTTCCTTCTGGCGCCGCTCGAGGTCGCGCTGCTTGGCGTCGTACGCCTTCACGTTTTCCTCGCGCTGGCGAGCCTGATCGGCGCCCTTCTGCTGCGCCTCTTTCATCCTGGCGTCAAAGTCGGACTGCTTCTGCTGGTACGCCTGCGCATTGGCGGCGCGCTGCGGCGCTTCGCCCTGGCGTTGCGCGTCGCGCAGCTGCTGTTCCTGTTGCTTCTTCTCGAACGCGGCGCGGCTGGACTGCTCGCTGGTGGCGCGCTGCGGCTGGCTGGCCTCGAATTCGGCACGGCGCAGCGCCTGCTCGCGGTCACGCTCGGCGGCGCGGTGCGCGCGTTCGGCCTCGCCGACTTCCAGTTCGCGCTTGCGCAGCACCTGCAGCTCCTGGCGCTGGGCTTCCTTGGCCTTGTCGATGCAGCTGTTGACGAAGAACTTGCTGTAGCACTCGTGCTCGGCCGCGGAGAAGCGGTAGTTGGTCCAGGCGCGCGAATCGCCGATGGCCTTGCGTTCGGCACCGAAGTCGCGCGTCGCCCCGGCGGCCGGTGCGGAAGCTTGCGCCAACGCCGGTCGCACCGGCATCAGCGCGGCGCCGGCGGCGAGCGCCAGCACTGCGAGGCTGGCAGCCTGGAAAAGGATGGATTTCGGCACGTTGGCGACAGTTGGCATGGCCGGCGAGGAGGCGGGCGAGAAGGCGGGTGAGAAAGCGGGCGAAGGTACCACTGAAGTGGCCTGGGCGGCGGCCGGACGGGGCTTGACGATCATGACGGGATTCTAGCATCCGGGCCGCCTGGCGGCCTGCCCCGCACATGCCGGTAACGCCCCTTGCGCGATGCCGGCGCTCAGCGTGGCCGAACGGCGCCGCGCTTGTGGCAAAATGCCCCGCTTTCGACCGACTGCGTTTTCAGATGTCCAACCTGCCCGCTTCCGTCTCGCAAAAAATCGTGTCGCTCATCGCGGCTGAACTGTCCGTGCAGCCACGCCAGGTCGCGGCCGCCGTGGACCTGCTCGACGAGGGCGCCACCGTCCCGTTCATCGCCCGCTACCGCAAAGAAGTAACCGGCAACCTGGACGACACGCAGCTGCGCAACCTGGAAGAGCGCCTGCTCTACCTGCGCGACATGGAAGACCGCCGCGCGACCATCCTGGCGTCGATCCAGGAGCAAGGCAAGCTCACGCCCGAACTGCAGGCCGCCATCGAGGCCGCCGAAACCAAGCAGGCGCTGGAAGACCTCTACCTCCCCTACAAGCCCAAGCGCCGCACCCGCGCCCAGATCGCGCGCGAATGCGGCCTGGAGCCGCTGGCGCTGGCACTGCTTGCCGATCCCACGCTGGACCCGCAGGCCGAGGCCGCCAAGTACGTCAACGGCAACCCGACCGCCGACGGCGGCGTCCCCGACGTGAAGGCCGCGCTGGACGGCGCGCGCGACATCCTGTCCGAGCAGTTCGGCGAAACCGCCGAACTGCTGGGCAAGCTGCGCGAGCACCTGTGGAGCAATGGCGTGGTCGCGTCGACCGTGATGGAAGGCAAGGAAACCGCCGAGGAAGAGAAATTCCGCGACTACTACGCCTACAGCGAAACCATCCGCACGGTGCCGTCGCACCGCGCGCTGGCGCTGTTCCGCGGCCGCAACGCGGGCGTGCTGATGGTCAAGCTGGGCCTCGGCGAAGAGCAGGACGCGATGGTGCCGCACCCGTGCGAAGGCATGATCGCGCGCCATGTCGGCATCCAGAACCTGGGCCGCCCCGCCGACAAGTGGCTCGGCGATGTGTGCCGCTGGTGCTGGCGCGTCAAGGTGCAGCCGCACCTGGAAACCGAGCTGCTGACGCAGCTGCGCGAAACCGCGGAAGGCGAAGCCATCAAGGTGTTCGGCCGCAACCTGCATGAGCTGCTGCTGGCCGCGCCGGCCGGCCCGAAGGCCGTGATGGGCGTCGACCCCGGCATCCGCACCGGCTGCAAGATCGCGGTGGTCGACAGCACCGGCAAGCTGCTCGACACCGCCACCATCTACCCGCACGAGCCGCGCCGCGACTGGAACGGTTCGCTCGCCACGCTGGCGCGCCTGGCCAAGCAACACGACGTCGCGCTGGTTTCGATCGGCAACGGCACCGCCAGCCGCGAGACCGACAAGCTGGTACAGGACCTGATGAAGCAGATGCCCGAGCTGAAGCTGACCAAGATCGTCGTCAGCGAGGCCGGCGCCTCGGTCTACTCCGCTTCGGAGCTGGCCGCCAAGGAATTCCCGGACCTGGATGTGTCGCTGCGCGGCGCCGTGTCGATCGCGCGGCGCCTGCAGGATCCGCTGGCCGAGTTGGTCAAGATCGATCCCAAGTCGATCGGCGTGGGCCAGTACCAGCATGATGTGAACCAGCGCGAACTGGCGCGCACGCTGGACGCAGTGGTGGAAGACTGTGTGAACGCAGTCGGCGTTGACGTCAATACCGCCTCGGCACCGCTGCTGGCGCGCGTGTCCGGCCTGAACACGGTGCTGGCGCGCAATATCGTCGAATTCCGTGATGCCAACGGCGCCTTCCCCAACCGCGCCGCGCTGAAGAAGGTGCCGCGTCTCGGCGACAAGACCTTCGAGCAGGCCGCGGGCTTCCTGCGCATCAACGACGGCGACAACCCGCTGGACCGCTCGTCGGTGCACCCGGAAGCGTACCCGGTGGTGCAGCGCATCCTGGACCACATCAAGAAGGGCCTGCGGGACGTGATGGGCAACCGCGAATCACTGCGCGGCCTGTCGCCGGAAAAGTTCACCGACGAGTCGTTCGGCCTGCCGACCGTGCGCGACATCCTGTCCGAACTGGAAAAGCCCGGCCGCGACCCGCGCCCCGAGTTCAAGACTGCGACCTTCCAGGAAGGCGTGGAAGACGTGAAGGACCTGCAGCCCGGCATGGTGCTGGAAGGCGTGGTGACCAACGTGGCCGCGTTCGGCGCCTTTGTCGATATCGGCGTGCACCAGGACGGCTTGGTCCACATTTCGGCGCTGTCGAACAAGTTCGTCAAGGACGCGCACGAGGTGGTCAAGGCTGGCCAGATCGTCAAGGTCAAGGTGATGGAGGTCGACGTCAAGCGCAACCGTATCGGCCTGTCGATGCGGCTGGATGACGAGCCGGGCCAGGCTGCACCGCGAAGCGGCGGCGCTGACCGCGGCGGCCAGCGCAACGGCGGCAAGGGCTTCGGCGGCGGCCGCCGCGAGCCGGAGCCGGCGGGCGCGATGGCAGCGGCATTTGCCAAGCTCAAGCGCTGAACGGCGCGCGCCACGCAAAACCCGGGACGCCCCGCACGAAGCAGTGCGGGGCGTTTTTCATTGCGTGCCGCCGCGGGCAATCGTCACGACCAGTCCCGTTGCGCCGTCGGTCCGGTTGGTGAAGGCAAGGTCGAGCCCGTGCAGCCTCGCCACGCGCAGGGCGATGGAAACGCCGAGGCCATGCCCATGCTCACGGTGCGCCCCGCCCCCGCGGAGGAACCGGTCGCCCAGCCGCGCCAGCACATCGGGCGCGATGCCCGGCCCCTGGTCGCGCACGGAAATGCCGTCCGGCTCGAAATCCACCGTGACCAGCGCTCCCGGCGGGCTGTAGCGGATGGCATTGTCGAGCAGGTTGCGCAACAGCAAGGACAGCAGGTTGGCATCGCCCGCGACCGGCAGCGGGTCCCCGCCCTGCTCCGGCCATTCGAGTTCCACGTCGACCTGCTTCTGCTGCGCCAGCGCCAGGCAGTCCGACAGCGCCTGCTGGGCCACCGGCAGCCAGCTGACCGGCTGGCGCGACGGCAGCGCCGAGGCATCCTCCAGCCGGCTCAGCGTCAGCAGCTGCGATACCAGCCGGCTGATGCGGTCGATGCCGGCGGCGACGTTGGCGCGGGCCAGGTTGCGCTCCGCGGCGTCCGGCGAGCGCTCGGCAAGCTCCCATTGCGCCTTCAGCGCGGCCAGCGGCGTGCGCATCTCGTGCGCCGCGTCGGCGGTCAGGCGGCGCTCATGCTCGATCGAATCCGACACGCGCGCCAGCAGCCGGTTCATCGCGTGGACCAGCGGCACCAGCTCGCCCGGCACTGCGGCCAGGCTGAGCGGCTGGCGGTCGTCGGGCGCGCGCCGTTCGATGTCGGCCGACAATGCCCGCACCGGCGTCATCGCGCGGCGCGTGAACCAGATCAGCAGCGCGATCAGCACTGGCAGGCCCGCAGCCCATGGCAGCACCTGCGCAGCGATATAGGAAAGGATCAACTCGTTGCGCTCGGCCAGTTGCTGGCCGACGCAGACACGCCAGCCGGTATCCGGATCGTCGAGGTAGTAGAGCCGCCAGCGCCGGTGGCCGAGGACGGTATCGGTAAAGCCCTTCACGCCTGGTCCGCGCGGCAGCAGGTCGCCCTCCGGATCGATGTGCAGCGGCTGCCCGTTCGGCAGCCACGCGGCGATGGCGAGGTCGCCCAGGCCCGCAGCGCCCTGGTCGCCTTCCACCAGCTGCGGCGGCCGGGTGCGCGACGGCCCGGCGGCAAGGTCGACCATCGGCACCACCGAGTGCATCTGCAGCGCCATGCGCACCATGTCGGTGTCGTACAGCTCGTTGATCTCATGCCGGGCGCGCACGTAGGTCAGGCCGATGGTCAGCAGCCAGACCACCGGCGTGGCGATCAGCACGGCAAGGATAAGCCGGCGCTGCAGCGTCATTGGCAGTCCTCGGCCGCGCCCAGCGTGTAGCCCGCGCCGCGGAAGGTGCGCACGATCTTGGGATGGATCTTGCGGCGCAGGTGGTGGATATGGACTTCAAAGGCATTGCTTTCCACGCCGCCCTGCCAGTCATAGAGCTTGTCGCGCAGGAAGTCGCGCGTCAGCAAGCGGTTGGGATGTGCCAGCAGCAGTTCAAGCAGCATGGCTTCGCGGCTGGTCAGCTCCACCGGCGTGCCGGCCCAGTATGCCTGCCTACCGGCGGGATGGAATTCCAGCGCACCGTGCTTCCACACCGGCGACGACATCCCGACGGCCCGGCGTGTCACGGCGCGCAGGCGCGCGGCCAGCTCGTCCAGCGCGATCGGCTTGACCAGGTAGTCGTCCGCGCCCGCGTCGAGCCCGCCGATGCGGCTTTCGATCGCATCCCGCGCGGTCAGCACGATCACGGGAATGCGGCAGCCGCGCGCGCGCCAGCGCGCCAGCAGCGCCATGCCGTCCTCGCCAGGCAGGCCAAGGTCCAGGACCACGGCGTCATAGCCGGCCATCTCGAGCGCATGGTCGGCTTCCGTGGCGGTGCTGAACCAGTCGACCGCGTTGTCCAGCAGTTGCAGCCCGCGCCGCAGGCCGTCGCCGAGCATGGGGTCGTCTTCAATGATAAGGATTCTCATGTTCCGGGTGTTATGCGGGTGTTATGCGGGTGTTATGCGGCCGTCACGCCGCGCAGGACATCGATTGTGCGCCCGCAGCCTTAATGTGCCATTAAGGTTGGCGGCTTATCCTCGCGCTCACATTGCCAGGCCTTGTCCTGTTCAACGCCGCGCCTGGCGCCGGCGCCGACAAGGCCGTCAACACTTCCGCCCGCGCCGCCTTGCCGTCACACCTGCCCTCCAGCCCTGCCACTCCCGCCGTGCTGCCACACGCCGATCGCCTAGCCGCGGGGCCCGTGCATGCCGTCCGCGTGGCAGGCGTCCCCGCGATTGCGCTCGCGCTCGCCGCGCTGGCGTTCGCGCTGCTGTGGTTCGGCACGCTGGGCGCGCGCCACTTGCAGGGACCGGACGAGGGCCGCTACGCCGAGATCGCGCGCGAGATGCTGGTCACCGGCGACTGGGTAACGATCCGCTATGACGGCTTGAAGTACTTTGAAAAGCCGCCCTTCCACATGTGGGTGACGGCGCTCTCGTACACGCTGTTCGGCATCGGCGAATGGCAGGCGCGCCTGTGCGTGGCGCTTGCGGGCCTGGCCGGCGTGGCGGCGTCGATGCTGGCGGCGGCTCGCTGGTTCGGTGCGCGCGCAGGATGGCTGGCCGGGCTGGTGCTGGCATCGGCGCCGATGTGGAATGCGGCGGCACACTTCAATACCCTCGACATGACCCTCTCCGGGGTCATGGCCTGCGTTCTGGCGAGCATGTTGCTGGCGCAGCACCCTCGCACCACGCCATCGGCGCGACGCAGCTGGATGCTGGCATGCTGGACGGCGATGGGCATTGCGCTGCTGACCAAGGGACTGGTCGGGCTGGTGCTGCCGGGGCTGGTGCTGGTGGCATACACCTGCGTCACGCGCGACCTTGCGCTGTGGCGGCGCCTGCATGCGCCTGCGGGCATCGCGCTGCTGCTCGGGGTGGCGGTGCCGTGGTATTGGCTGGTGGCACGGCGCAATCCCGAGTTCCTGCACTTCTTCTTCGTCCACGAGCACTGGCAGCGCTACACGTCGACCGTGCATTCGCGACAAGGTCCGCTGTGGTACTTCGTCCCGCTGGCGCTGGGCGGCTTCCTGCCGTGGCTTGGGCTGCTGCCCGCGATGGTCCGCGCCGTCAGGTATCGCGCCGGAACCACCGGGGGCACCGGGACCACCGGGACGGCCAGGACAACTGGCCCGGCACCCTTCCAGCCCGCGCTGATGTGCGCCCTGTGGGCACTATCGATCTTCGCCTTCTTCAGCCTGTCAGGTTCCAAGCTGCCCGGCTACATCCTGCCGGTGTTCCCGGCGCTGGCGATCCTCGCCGGTGCCGCGCTGACGCAAACCGGCGTGCCGGCGTGGCGCACGCAGCTTTGGGCGATGCTGGCGATCGGCGCACTCGGGCTGCTGGCAAGCCCTGTGGTGGCGACGCTCGATTCCAACAACACACCGAACATGCTCTATCGCGCCTACTCCGTGTGGGTGGCGATATCGTTTGCCGCCGTCTGTGCCGGCGCGCTCGCCGCGCTGTGGCTGCTGCGACGGCACGGGCGCATTGCAAGCATCACGGCTTATGCGCTGAGCATGCTGCTGGCATTCACGGTTGCCCTGCTCGGCCATGAGGCCATCGGCCGCTCGGCATCGGGTATCGCCCTGGCTGGGCCGATCGAGCGCGTGCTGCGGCCCGGCATGCCGCTCTATGGCGTGGGCATGCTTGACCATACGCTGCCCTTCTACCTGCGACATCCGCTCACCATGGTGGCGCAGCCCGATGAACTGGCCTTCGGCACGGAGCAGGAACCGCAGAAATGGCTGCCGACCATCGACGCCTTTGTCGATGCGTGGCAACACGGCCCGCGTGCCGTGGCGCTGCTGTCGCCACGGACGTTTGCCGAACTGAGCGCGCGCGCGCCGATGCACGTGATCGCGCGCGACTGGCGGCGAGTGGCCGTGGCCAACTTCCCCGTAGCCGGCGTGCGCTAGTGTCATGAGTTGCAATTTCGTTGCGGAAATAAGTCTGTCGAGAAGGCGTACGAGACTAGGAGCGAAGCGCAGCAAGGCTGGAGCCTTGCGAGCATTCGCGACGACGGATCGTGCGTCTTATCGGCAGACTTATGCAACGAACTTGCAACTCATGACACTAACGTGCTGCCGGTGTTTCGTGCCGCGCTCGCGCGGCACGCCTTCTTTACCATGCGATCGTCAAAGCAATGCAAGGCAAGAAAGTACTGATTCTCGGCGTCAACGGCTTCATCGGCCATCACCTGACGCGCCGCATCCTGGAAACCACGCCGTGGGAGGTCTACGGCATGGACATGAACACGGACCGCCTGGGTGACCTCGTCGACCACCCGCGCATGCGCTTCTTCGAAGGTGACATCACCATCAACAAGGAGTGGATCGAGTACAACATCCGCAAGTGCGACGTGGTGCTGCCGCTGGTCGCCATCGCCACGC